>DXVY01000179.1 GCA_019417145.1 Clostridiales bacterium | reverse complement strand
CACCCAGTCTATGGGCAGATCCTGCGTCTGATCCCCAAGGGTCAGGCGGATACAACCGGTGACCGATCCGGCGGCTTCCTCGGTAGCGGGAATCAGCCGGAATTCCTCCGCCCAGGCGGCGGTGATCTCCTCCTCTTGGATGGCGTAACCCGCCTGCTCCATGACCGCTTCGGCCGTGAGGTTATTGTCCACGGTTAGGTCCTCCAGGTTGGCCTTCAGATTGGCCACGGCCTCCTCTAAGGTTTGGGGAATATCGTCATATACCTCAATTTCGGCCAACTGTAACCGGTAACGGTTGCCGTCGTCGGGATTGGAATAGAGCTTCTCCGCCCGCAGCCGGATGTACCGGGCTTCCACGCCCACGCCTTCCTCGCCGACCGCAAAGGACAGCACGTCCGGGCTTTCCAGAGGCGGATAATCGGTTTCCTGCACCGCCGTCTCCCAGGTCTCCCCGTCCAGGGAGGTCTCTATGACAAAGTCGGCGGCAAAGGTGTAGATGGTGCCGTCCAGATACCGGGGATAGAAATCCACCCGTGTGACCCGGGAGGGGGCCAGCAGATCCACCGTCACGCTTTCCCCGTGGGGGTTATACTCGTCTGCACTGGAAGTGTAACCGCCGCCGTGGCCCAGCTCGCCGTGATGGCGCTCCCCGTCGGTCAGCTTATCCACCGACCAATCGGCCGACTCCATGGAGCTGGAGGCCTCGGCCGGCTTGTTAAGCGCCAGGTTGCCCTTGAAGACCATAGATTCCAGGACCGCCTCCAGCCGGTCGGCCGCCTGATCCAGCTCGGTCTGCCGGTGGGCGGTGGCCAGGGTCTGCTCGGCGTCGGTCAGGGCGGTTTGCAGGGCGGTGTAGTGCCGGGCCGTATTCTCCGGCCGGATGGCGCGCCCGGTCTCAATCAGCCCTTGCAGCCGTTCGGGGTACAGGGTCTCCGGCCGGTCGGTGGTAAAGGTATAGCGGCCGGAGCCCACCCGAACCACCACCTGTTCATCCGCGAAGGACACGTCCAGCACGCCGTCGGCCTCCGACACATCCACGCCGCTTTCCTTCACCGTATCCAGGGCGGTGGCGGGCAGGATAACGGTGGAGACCGTGTTCACCGGCACCTCCACCCGGGCGGTAAGGGCGTTGCCCTCCCGCTCCCACTCGCAACTGATTTTGCCGTAGGGCGTGGAGGTAGAAACCCGAGAATAGGTCAGGTCGTCGGGGATCAGAGGGGCGATGACGCTTTCGTCATAGGCCACCCCTACGTTGCGGATCCCTCCCAGGTATTCATAGAGCCACCCCTCGCCGTGGCCCAACATACAGTGGTTCTGGGAATCCCTTCCCTCCCAGGACTCGGACAGGGAGGTCTTACCCAAAGAGGCCAGATAGGTGTAGCTGGGCATGGTGTCGTTGGTCACCATGCGGTAGGCCACGTCGGCGTAGCCGTTGTCGCTGAGCACATTCAGCACCGGCCGCAGCCCCACTTCTCCCGAAGAGAGATGGTAGTCCCGTGCCTTGACCGATTCCACCAGACTCTCCAGCACCCCTTCCCGTTGATCCTCGGGCACCATGCCGAAATAGAGGGGCAGGCCGTTGGCCGTCTGCGAGCCGGTATCGTAGCTGTGGGTGTCGGCATGGTAGAACTCCCGGTTGACAGCCGTTTTGACCTGCTCGGCCAGCCCGGCGTAGGCGGCGGCGTCCCCCCGCTCGTCCAAAAGCTCGGCGATCTGCCGCATGGTATCGCAAAGCTGGTAATAGGTGCAGGTGATCACAAAGGTGACCGAGGTGTTCTCCATATTGTACCAGTCGCCCAGATCCCGGTTGACGTCCTCGCTCTCCAGGATATAGGGCTTATTCTTTTCCACCAGGGTAGCCAGATAGTCCATATACCGGTTCATGGAATCGTAGCCGATTTTCAGTTCCTCCAGGTTGCCGTAGGTCTTGTAGGCATACCAGGGGAACAGGATCCCCGCACCCGACCAGGTGGGATCGTTGGGCGTATCGTCCGGGCCGGGGCGGAGCATATGGGCCCCGTGGCCGGCCGTCAGCGGCGGCACCACCGAGGGGAAGCTACCGTAATCCTTTTGGGCGTCCCGTACATTCTGGGAGACATGGCCGCTCCAGGCGGCGATATCAAAGTTTGCGGCCACAGAATTGAAGAGGAGCTGGTGCACCTCCATCCAGCCCAGCTTCTCCCGGTGGGGGCAGTCGGTGAGCATGCTGTACATATTATCCGATATCGACCGGGTGATCATCTGATGGATCTGGTTGATCTGGGGATCGGAGGTTTCAAAGGAACCCACCTGCGCATTGTCCGCCCGAACGATCCATCCGGTGAACTGGTCGGCGGTAGGCGCCTCCTCCAGGCCCCTGATCTCCAAATATCGGAAACCGTGGTAGACAAAGGTAGGGGTATAGCTTTCCTCCCCTACCCCTTTAAAGGTGTAGGAATCGTAAATGGGCGTGTCCTCGCTGCTGCCGGTGGAGGCCGGGTTGATGTTGCCCGTCTCGTCCAGCAGCTCGGAAGGGTAGAATTCCACCCGGGTGCCCGCCGGCTGGCTGCCGGTATAGGTGTAGATACCGGCAAAGTTCAGGCCGAAATCCACCACATAGCGGCCGGGCGCCGGATTGGTGACGGCTACGGCCGGCCGCTCCTCCACCACCCGCAGAGGCGGAGAGGTGCGGGCGGACAGTACGGCAAAGGGCAGGTGCTCCGCCGGCAGGACGTTTTTCCAGCCGCTGTAGTCATATCCCGGCTGATCAAAGCCGGTCAGCTCCCGGCGTGCGTCGTAATCCTCGCCCCCCAGCCAGGAGCATTCGGTGATGGGACCCTTGGCGTACTTCCAGCTGGTATCCGTGCCGATGATCTGCCGTTCTCCGCCGTCGTAGGTTACCTCGATCTGGCAGAGCAGCAGCAGCGGCCCCCAGGTCTTGGGAGAACGGTTGTAGCGGTCCGGGGTGGCCAGGTTATAGTAAAAGCCCTTGCCCAGGGTAACCCCCACGGCGTTCTCCCCCTGTGTCAGCTTGTCGGTGATATCGTAGGTGACATAATAGGCCCGCTTATCGTAATTGGTCTCTCCCGGCTCAAAGAGGGCATCGGTCGCCTTTTGGCCGTTGACCGTCATCTCAAAAAGCCCCAGGCCGCTCACATAGGCCCTGGCGCTCTGTATAGGCTTATCCTTCAAGGTAAAGCTCTTGGCCAAGGAGGGCATGGAGGAATCAAATTCTCCAAAGGTGGGAATGGGCTGGTCGGTAGCCGTATGCCGGACGGTATAGGCCTTGTCCTCCCCGGCGGTCTGGATGGTATAGCTGCGGGGGAAGTTTGGGATCTCGTCGGTGCCCTCCAGCCGGTAATCGTTGCGGCCGTAGATGCGTAGCCCGTCTACTCTGCGCGTCTCCCCCAGGTCGATCTCCACCCAAACATTGGTGTCCGGGCTGCCGAAACCGTCGGAGGTATAGCCCTGCTCGCCGCTGGCCGAGCTGATCTCGCCGTCCACCAGGAATTCGGGCTCCCACCAGCCGTTGGAATAGGTGGCGCTGGAGGTGACCGTACCTGAAAGGGCGACATTTTCCCCCGTATCCGCGTCAAATACCATAATCTCAGCGAGCTGGAGCCGGTAGCCGTCCCCCGGCAGAGCCAGACCAAGCTTGGTGCAGTCCAGCTTTATGTACCTGGCCTCCACGGCCGATATATCCACCGTTGCATAAGGATAGAGGGCGGCGGTCTCGTCCTCCACCGTAATCCACTGGGCCGACCAATCGGATTCGTCCAGCATGGCGGTCTCAAACCAGGCGGGCGCCGCATAGGCGGAGGGCGCGCCCGCCCCGTCCCACACCCGGACAGACCAGTAATACCGGGTCTTGGAGGAGAGATCCGGACCGTCGTATACCGCGTAGTTGTCCACGGATGCAACCTTGCCGGAATCCCACACATCCCCGTCCCCCTCCGCGGCCTTTTCAGCCGTGGTGGAGACAATAACCTGATAGGCCGTCTGCTTCTGGTTGCGCTGATCCGACAGCAGCCCCCAGGTCATCCGGGGGGTGGCTGTATCGATTCCCAGGGGATCGGTCAGATCCTCCGTGCGCAGGTTTTGCAGGCTGATGTCCGCCGTTGCCGCGGCGGCCAGCCCCGGCCCAGCCGCACCGGTCAGCAGCGACACGCTGAGCAGAGCCGCCAGTATCCCTGACATCATCTTTTTTCTCTTCATGGTTACCTCCTTGTCCATCTGACTGCATTCGAAGCTTTTCAGCAATATGAACTGATAACTCTATTATATATACAGG
>DXVY01000178.1 GCA_019417145.1 Clostridiales bacterium | reverse complement strand
CCCTTTTGCGGCCCTTCTGCCATATGGAATCGGCGGCGCGTCGCCCGCCGTCCCTTTTACTGTTTTTGAGGGAACAGCCCTTCCATCTTTTCTAAGGACTCGGTCAGATCCCCCATGGCCCCCTGGATCATCTGGTCATACACGGCCGTCAACAGCCCGGTGGGCAGTTCCACCTCGGTCTGCTGGCCGGTGGCCATGTTCTTGAGGTTGGCCTTGCCGCTTTCCAGTTCGCTGTCCCCCAGCGCCAGGGTGAAGGCTGCGCCGATCTTGTTGGCGTACTTCATTTGGGCCTTGAGGCTCCGGCCGCACAAATCGGTCTGGGCTGAAAAACCCTCCTCCCTGAGGGCTGTGCACAGCCGGGTGGCCTCCCTCCCGGCCGCCTCGCCCATGGGGGCGATATACACGTCGCAGGGTTTGGGGGTGGGGATGGGACAGCCCTGGCTCTCCAGCACCATCAGCAGCCGCTCGATGCCCATGCCGAAGCCCAAGCCGGCCGTGGACGGGCCGCCCATCTGCTCTATGAGTCCGTCGTACCGGCCGCCGCCGCAGACGGTGGACTGGGCGCCGATCTCCCCGGACACAAATTCAAACACCGTCCGGGTATAGTAATCCAGGCCCCGCACGATATGGGGATTGACGGTATATGCCATGCCGGCCGCCGTCAGGTGGGCCTTGACCCCTTCAAAATGGGCCGCGCAGTCGTCACAGAGATAATCCAGCATCACCGGGGCTCCGGCCGCAATCTGGGAGCAGACGGGGGACTTACAGTCCAGAATCCGCATGGGATTGCGCTCCAGACGCTCCCGGCAGGTGCCGCAAAGCTCGTCTATATGGCCGGTAAAATAGGCCTTTAAGGCCTCATGGTACTTGGCCCGGCAGGTGGGACAACCGATGGAATTGATCTCCAAGGACAGATTCTTTACCCCCAGGGTATGCAGCAGGTGCCCCGCCAGGGCGATGATCTCCGCGTCGGCCGCCGGGCCGGGCGCGCCGAAGCACTCCACGCCAAATTGATGAAATTCCCTGAGCCGGCCGGCCTGGGGCTTTTCATACCGATAACAGCCCCCGGCGTAGCATACCTTCACCGGCAGGGCGTCATTGATCAGCCCGTGCTCGATGACCGCCCGGACGACGCCGGCGGTCAGCTCGGGCCGCAGGGTGATGGAACGGCCGCCCTTGTCCTCAAAGGTATACATTTCCTTCTGCACCACGTCGGTGGTATCCCCCACGCTGCGGGTAAACACCTCGGTGTGCTCAAATACCGGGGGGCGGATCTCCCGGTAGCCAAACAGCCGGGCGGTCTCCATCATTTTGCCCTCCAGGTACTGCCACTTATAACTGTCGGCCGGCAGCAGGTCCTGGGTGCCCCGGGGGGCCTTGTTGATCTGGGCCATGAAAACAACTCCTTTTTATCCATAAGAATATATATATATATACTGGGTATGGTGTGCCCGGTCGGCCGTGCCGACAGCCAGGCGGGCAGTGCCCGCAGCCAGGACACAGGGAAGCCGGGTGGAATCGGGACCTGGATAGCCCGGTAGCTGCACCTGCGGGGACGACCTATCCAAAAGGTATAGGCACCGAGTCTATAAGGGAAACCTTCCCACCCGGGTATACAACGTCTGGGTGCGGGCACGGCCCGGTCGGCCGCGCCGACAGCCAGGACGCGGGGAGCAAGGAGGTATGGGAACCTGCTTTGCCCGGTACCTGTACCCTGGAAGGCACAGTAGCCAAATAGCGGTCGGCAGTGGGCACGGCCAGACCAAAGGAATGACCTGTGCGAACGGTATAGCTACCGAGCGAAAAAGGTCCCGGCATCCTCCGTCCCGGAAACGACTGGGGGCGGGCACGGCCCGGTCGGCCGTGCCGACAGCCAGGACGCGGGGAAGCCGGGTGGAATCGGGACCTGGATAGCCCGGTAGCTGCACCTGCGGGGACGACCTATCCAAAAGGTATAGTCACCGAGACTATAAAGTAAATCTTCCCACCCGGGTATACAACGTCTGGGTGCGGGCACTGCCCGCCCTCTCCGGAAACGTCCCGCAGCCCCAGGGGCTGCTACCAACGTTTCCTCCGAGACGGTCATTTTTTCGCCGCAGCGCGGCTTGGCGCTTCTTGTCACGCCTCGCACCGCTCGCTGATCTGGAAGAATCCTCCTACGCTCCGTGCGCGTCACGCAGTGTTCCCACTGCTACCAACGCGCCCTCCGCTCCGGGGATTATTCCAGGTATCCAAATGCGCAGCATTTGGTTAGCTCGGCGCTTCGATGTCACGCCTCCTACCGTCCCGCTGCTCCTCGCAAATTTCCTCCGTTCCAGAGGCGTCCCGCCGTGCGGTGCACGGCTACCAACGCCTCTTGCACGACGGTCATTTGCTCGGGCGGGACTGGTCGGCGCTTCTTATAAAAAAACCCCGTCCCACATAACAGGGACGAGGTTTCCTCCTCGCGGTGCCACCCTTTTTGAGCCGCCCATGCGGCTCCACTCCACACCCCTTAACGCGGGAAAACGGGCCCGCCCTGTCCTTCGCGTCCTCCTTAAAAGGCCGCGCAGGACAAGGCGACGCCGCACTGAAAGGTGTCTTGGCCGGCCCCCTCACCCGGGCGCGCTTGCAGTCTGGACGCGCCCTCCCTGCTGGCGGATAACCGGTTACTCCTCCTCCGTCACCGTGCCTGTTCTACCTATATGCTATATGCCGAATTTGCCTATACGCTGTATGCCTGCCGGAACCCCTATCCGTTCATACGGACGGCCGCTCCGAGCCCGCTTGCCTATAAAATAAACGTCAAGGCCCCTACCGGCCGCCGGATTGCCCGCGCCATGGGTGCAAAGAGCCATAGCGGACCTCCGCCCCGGCCCCTTACCGCTCGTTGGGATGGACGATATTCCGCCAATCCAGGTCGCCCCGCTCCAGACCGTGGATAAGCACCTCGGCCGTGGCGATATTGGTGGCCACCGGGATATTGTGCACGTCGCAGAGCCGCAACAGGGCCTGCTCGTCCGGCTCGTGGGGCTTGGGATTCAGCGGATCCCGGAACAAAAGCACCAGGTCGACCTCGTCGCAGCCGATGCGGGCCGCGATCTGCTGGGCCCCTCCCTGGTCGCCGCTTAAGAATTTCATGATCTCCAGACCCGTGGCCTCGGAAACCAGCTTGCCGGTGGTACCCGTTGCCAACAGGCGGTGCCGGCTGAGGATGCCGCAGTAGGCAATACAGAACTGAACCATCAGCTCTTTTTTCGCGTCATGCGCAATCAAGGCGATATGCATGATGAATCCCTCCCTAATATAATTTTTATATTCTTACATAAACCGCTCATAGGGCCGCTCTTGGGGCGACGACTGCGGGCCAAAGGCCCCGCGCCCCCATACGCTCCCGGAGCTCCGCCGGTCACGGGCGTTTTCCCCCGGGCCGGACGGCGTCCGTCCCGGTCTCCCATCGCCGCTCGGCGCCCGCCCGTTTCCCGGACCGATCCGGCGGGCGGCCAGTCCCTAGATCTTTCTGATGGGCGGCAGGGGAACCTCCTCCCCGTCCAGCCGGGCGGCCAGCCGGTCAAAAGCCCGGGCGGCGCGTCCCTTCTCCAACGGCTCGCCCATGGCCGCGGCCCGGGCGGCTGCCTGGTCATAGGGAACGATGGCGGCCAGGCGCAGTCCCGCGCCGTCCATTACGCTGTCGATACCGGGGAAACAGCCGCTTCGCATGCTCTTCCTGTTAAACTTATTCAGCACCATGAGCCGGGGATAAATCCCCATGTCCTCCAGAAGGCCGTCCACCACGGCGGCGTCCCGGACCGATACCGGCTCGGGGTTGACCACCACCAGCGCCTGCGATCCCGGGGGGACCGAAAAGCGAAATCCCCGGTCGATGCCGGCGGGACAGTCCAAAATCAAATCATCGTACCGGTCCAGCAGCCGTCCGGTCAGCCGCTGCACCGCCTCCCGCTGGATAACGCCGGGCCGCAGGGGCGCGGCCATTAAAAAAAAGCCTTCGTATCCCTCCACGGGCAGAACCGCGTCCTCCACCTGCCGCCGGTCCAGCAGCACGTCGCCCAGGTCAAAGGCCGTCCGCTCGGACAGCCCCAGCATGGAATCCAGACACCGCAGTCCCTCGTCCATATCCAAAAGCAGCACCGACCGTCCCCTTCGGGCCAGGGCGCAGCCCAATCCGGCGGCCACCGTGGATTTCCCCACGCCGCCCTTGCCGGACGTGATCACCATAAGTCTGCCCAATCGAACCGCTCCTCCGCTATACAGGCCCCCGAAAACCAGCGACCTTAAACTGGAAAAGCCGACCGCAACAGGGCAC
>DXVY01000177.1 GCA_019417145.1 Clostridiales bacterium | reverse complement strand
GCCCAGTCGCCCGCGCCGCGCAGGCAGAATGTGGTGCGGATGCCCGCCCGGCGGGACCGGCGGCGGACCGAGGCGGCCAAGGGCCTGGCCGGACGGATTTCCTCTGTGCTGATGGCCGCTCTGGTTATCGCCATGCTCTGCGCCACCATCTTTTTGAGGGTGCAGATCACCGAGACCACCGATCAGATCAGCAAGGCCCAGGCGGCGCTGGAGGAGCAGAAGAGCGAGGAGACCCGCCTGCTCATGGAGGTGGAGAACAAGATTTCCTACAAGAACCTGGAGGAGGCGGCCCAGGAGCTTGGCATGCAGAAAAAGGAGCGCGACCAGGTCACCTATATCCGCACCAACCCGGACAGCAAGGGAGAGGTTGTCGGAAGCGGCGGAAAGCTGTCGGCCGACAAGGAATGACGCATAGCCGACGAGGATGTCTAATATACTTAGATGAAAAGGATACGAGAGCCGAGGCAAAGGGTCGCGGCTCTCGTTTGATGCATTCGGTCCCCCCTGCGCCGGGGACCGCAGGGAATAAAGGTACAGGCGAAAGACGCCGGGCAACCGGCAGAAAGGGTGATGAAAATGGCCAAGGGACCGACCAAATCCATGTGGCTGCGTATGCTGGTGGTTATGCTGGCGCTGGTGGTGGGCACCATGGGCGTCTCCTCTGTACGGCTGGCCAAGCTGATGATCGTGGACGCCGATTTCTATCAGACCGAGGCGTCGGAGCAGCAGTTGTACGATACCGAGCTCAGTCCCACCCGGGGCGATATCTATGACCGCAACATGAATGTGCTGGCGACCAGCGCCACGGTCTGGACGGTCTATCTCACCCCCAAGAACATCAAGACAGACGAGCAGAAGAACCTGATTGCCGACGGTTTTTCGGATATTCTGTCCATGGACCGGGAGAAGGTCTATGAGATGTGCGAGAAATCCAACGGCTATGTAATCGTCAAGAAGAAGGTGGAAAAGCCGGAAGCCGACAAGGTGCGGGCATACATATCCGAGCACAGCTTGGGCTCCATGGCCGGACTGGACGAGAGCAGCAAGCGGTACTATCCCAACGACTCCCTGGCCTCCACCGTATTGGGGTTTGTAGGGGACGACAACCAGGGCCTGGCCGGGGTGGAGGCCTATTACGAGACCCAGCTCAAGGGCGTGCCCGGCCGCATGGTGGCCGCCCGGAACGCCCGTGGGGCCAATATGCCCTTCAGCTATGAAAAGATGGTGGACGCCACGCCGGGCAATTCCCTGGTGTTGACCATCGATTCCTATATCCAGCATGTGGCCGAGAAGTATCTGGAGCAGGCGGTCATCGACAACAACGTATCCAACCGGGGCGCCTGTATCGTCATGAACGTGAATACCGGCGAGGTGCTGGCCATGGCCGTCAAGGGAGATTTCAACCCCAACGATCCCTTTACCCTAAGCGAGGCCGACCAGCAGAAGCTGGAGGGGCTGGAGGGAGACGAGCGCACGGCCAAACTGAATGAGCTGCGCAATAAGCAGTGGCGGAACAAGGCGGTGTCCGACCCCTACGAGCCGGGCTCGGTCTTCAAGGTGGTCACGGGGGCCGCGGCCATCGAGGAGCATGTCACCGACATGTCGAAACATTACAACTGTCCGGGCTACATCGTGGTGGCCGGCCAGCGGTATAACTGTCATAAAACCACGGGACACGGGGCGGAGGGCCTGGCCCAGGCCTTTCAGAATTCCTGCAACCCGGTCTTCATCACCTTTGGCCAGCTCATGGGCGTCTCCACCTTTTCCCGGTATTTCGACGCCTTTGGCCTGACCAAGAAAACGGGCATCGACCTGCCCGGCGAGGCCACCTCCATGTATCACGCCGAGGCCAATATGGGCCCGGTGGAGCTGGCCTCCACCTCCTTCGGCCAGACCTTTACCATCACCCCCATCCAGCTGATCACAGCCGTATCGGCGGCGGTCAACGGGGGCTATCTGGTGCAGCCCCATGTGGTAGGGCAGATTCTGGACAGCGAGGGAAATGTCACCGAAACGGTGGAGACGGTGCGCAAGCGGCAGGTTGTGTCGGAGGAAACCTCCGACCTGGTCTGCCAGCTTTTGGAGAGCGTGGTCAGCGAGGGCGGCGGCGGAAACGCCTATGTGCCCGGCTACCGGGTGGGCGGCAAAACAGGTACCTCCCAGAAGGTGGCCGACGAGCTGCAAAACACCACCGGCGAACGGCTGCGTATCTCCTCCTTCTGCGGTATCGCGCCCATGGACGATCCGGAGGTGGCGGTGCTGATCATGCTGGACGAACCCCATGCGGACAACGTCTACGGCGGCACCATCGCCGCGCCGGTGGGCGGTCAGGTGCTGGGGGATATCCTGCCCTATTTGGGGTTGGAGCCCCAGTATACCGAGGAGGAGCTGGAGAGCATGGCCATCAAGCCGCCGGATGTCACCGGCAAGTCGGTGGGCGAGGCCAAGAACGAGATCCAGGCTGCCGGCCTGAAATATAAGGTGGTGGGCGAGGGCGAAACCATCGAACGGCAGGTGCCTTCCAGCGTCCAGTCCATCGCCAAGGGCGGCGTGGTTGTCCTCTATACCGAGGGCGCGGGGGAGAGCAATATGGTCACCGTGCCCGACCTGACCGGTATGGCCATGGCCGGGGTCAACCAAACGGCGGCGGACGCCAATTTAAATGTGGAATTCTCCGGCGCGGCCATAACCGGCAGCAATGCGGTCTCCTACCGGCAGAGTGTGGAGAAAGGCCAACAGGTGGAGGCCGGGACGACCATAACCGTCTATTTCCGCACAGAGGATAATGTAGAATAGAGCCAAGAGGAAAATAGTTGGGGGCGATGTAGCTTTGAAGCTGAAGGATTTATTGCCCGGCCTGCCCGCCGGAATAGGAGAGACGCCCATATCGGGGATCGCCTGCGATTCCCGCAAGGTCGGCAAGGGCTACGCCTTTGTCTGTATCAGGGGCACGGCGGCCGACGGCCACGCTTTTGCACCGGCAGCGGTGGAGAACGGCGCATCGGTGATCGTCACCGAGCGCGACCTAGGATTGCCGGGACAGGTGATCGTGCCCGACAGCCGGCGCGCCTATGCCGAAATGTGCGCCGCCTGGTTCGGTCGCCCGGCCGACAGCCTTCGGCTGATCGGGGTTACGGGGACCAACGGCAAGACCACCGTCTCCTATCTTGTCAAGGCCATATTGGAGCAGAGCGGCTATAAGGTGGGCCTGATCGGCACCATCCAGAACATGGTGGGGGACGAATGCCTTCCCGCCAAGAACACAACGCCCAGCGCCTACGAGCTTCATTCCCTCTTTTCCCTGATGAAGAACGCCGGTTGCCAATATGTGGTCATGGAGGTTTCCTCCCACGCCCTGGACCAGCAGCGGGTAGGGGGGCTGCATTTCGAGGCCGCCCTCTTCACCAATCTGACCCAGGACCATCTGGATTACCATCTGACCATGGACAATTATAAGGAGGCCAAGCGCAGGCTGTTCGGCATGTGCGACACGGCGGTGGTCAACTACGACGATCCGCATTGGAAGGACATGGTGGAGGGGCAGCCCTGCCAGGTGGTGACCTATTCGGCCCTCTCGGACGAGGCGACCTATTCGGCCAAGGGGATCACCTACCGGCCGGACGGGGTGGACTTCCAGATGGTGGGCTTTGGGGTCATCAGCCGGGTACGGCTCAAGACGGCCGGGCGCTTTTCGGTGTATAACGCCCTGTGTGCGGGCGCGGCGGCCGTGACCCTGGGTCTTCCGCTGAACACGGTGGCGGGAGCCCTGTCCCAGGCGCCCGGCGTAAAGGGCCGGGCGGAGGTAGTGCCCACCGGCCGGGACTTCACGGTAATCATCGACTACGCCCATACCCCCGACGGGCTGGAAAACATATTGCGCACCTTTAAGGACATTCCCAAAAACCGGCTGATCGCCCTCTTTGGCTGCGGCGGGGACCGGGACCGGAGCAAACGGCCCCGGATGGGAAAGATCGCGGCCAGGCTGGCCGATTACTGTATCGTAACCAGCGACAACCCCCGGACCGAAGACCCGGCCCTGATTATCAAGGATATCCTGGCCGGCATGGAGGGGGAAAAGACCCCCTGCACGGTGGTGGAGAACCGGATAGAGGCCATCAAATACGCCATAAACCAGGCCCGGCCGGGGGATATCATCGTCCTGGCGGGCAAGGGCCACGAGACCTATCAGATCTTGCGCGCCGGCACCATCCATCTGGATGAGCGCGAGGTGGTGGCCGAGGCCCTAAAGGAGCGGGCGGCGCGGGAAGCCTCCCTCTGACGGTTTTTCAAAAACGGCCTTGTAATAGGCGGCCGCCTGATTTATAC
>DXVY01000176.1 GCA_019417145.1 Clostridiales bacterium | reverse complement strand
TTACCGGAGCATCCCCTTTTGGAGCTGGAACAATCTTTTGTCCGACCCCGTCTCGGCCGAGCAGATTGACGCCATGAAACAGGCCGGCGCCGGCGGGTTTTTCATGCACTGCCGGGCCGGACTCAAGACGCCTTATTTAAGCGATGAATTTTTCGACCGCGTCCGCTTTTGTGTGGACAAATCGGTGGAGAGCGGCCTTTCGGCCTGGGCCTACGACGAATTTGGCTGGCCCAGCGGCTTTGCCGACGGCAAGGTACCGTCCATGGGCTATGACTACCAGCAGAAATCCCTTCGCTTTACCACCTATGAAACCGGCATGACCCTGCCGGAACGCCTTTTGGGCGTCTACCGGCCGGAGGGCGACGGATACCGGCGGGTGGAGACCCCGGCCCCCGGCGACCGGCTGGTGTCGGTGGATGTAAATCTCTATTACATAGATCCCTTAAACCGGGCGTCCACCGCCGCCTTTATCCGGTTTACCCATGAGGAATACGCCAAGCGGTTCGGGGAGAAATTCGGCAAAGAGCTGAAGGGCTTTTTCACCGACGAGCCCCAGTACGCCAACGGCGGCATCCCCTGGTCGGAAAGCCTGATCGACGCCTTTAGGGAGGATTACGGCCAGGATATTCGGGACGGCCTCTGCCTTCTGGACGAGGAGTGGGAGGGCTATGAAACCTTCCGCTACCGGTATTACCTCACCGCCGCCCGCCTCTTCCAGGAAAACTTTATGCGGCAGATCTACGACTGGTGCGAGGCCCACGGCTGCCAACTCACCGGCCATATGATGTCGGAGGACGATCTGGTTTCCCAAATGCGCTGCACCGGCGGCGTCATGCCCTGCTACCAGTACTTCCACATTCCCGGCATGGATTGGCTCTGCCGGGGCATCGCCGGTCCCACCATCCCCAAGCAGGTGTCCTCGGCATGCGCCCAGCTGGGCAAGCCCCGCTCCATCAGCGAAATGTTCGCCCTGTGCGGCTGGGACGTCTCCCTGGACGAACTCAAGTGGATCGGCCATTGGCATTATGTAAACGGCATCAACCTGACCTGCCAGCACCTGGAGGGCTATTCCCTGGAGGGCTTCCGCAAGCGGGATTATCCCCCGTCGGTCTTTATCCAGGAATCCTGGTTCGAACGGTATAATTATTACAACGATTATATCAGCCGCCTGGGGGCCGCTTTATCCATGGGCGAGGAGGAGACCGGGCTGCTGCTGGTCCATCCCATGCGCAGCGCCTATATTCTTTATAAAAGCTCCAGCTACGACGCCCTGTGGCCTTTAAGCGACCTTTTCCGGGATCTGACCGAAAAGCTCTCCTATATGCAGCTGGACCACCATTACGGCGACGAGACCCTGATGGAAAAATACGGCCGGGTGGAGAAGGGCCGGCTGGTCATCGGCCGGTGCGCCTACGACCGGGTGCTGCTGCCCGACCTGCGCACCGTGTCGGCCTCCACCCTCTCCCTGCTGCTGGAATTCGGCCGCCAGGGAGGAAAGCTCTATTATATCGGTTCCCTGCCCGCCTATCTGGACGGCGTAAAGGACCCGGCCGTGGAGGAGCTGGCCCGGTACGCGCGGCGGCTGGAAAACACCGACCAAGGCCTGGAGACCCTCCGCCCCGCCGGTTCGTTCCGCATCCGGTTCCTGGAGGGGACGGCCGCGCCGGTGGACGGGGACGCCATTTCTCCCCTGCCGGCCGGGCAGCCCCGGGGCCTGTCCTCGGGCGGGGGCGACCACCGCGTCAGCTCCCGGGTGCGGGTGCTGCCCGACGGCGGCCGCATGGTATTCATCGCCAATTTAAGCCGGGAGACCACCAGCCGGATAAAGGCGTTGCTCCCCGGCTCCTACGCCCTCACCGCCCTGGACCTGGCCACGGGCAAAAGCGCCCCCCTGTCGGCCTGGATGGAGGGGACGGACACGGCGGCCGTCTATACCCTTTCGCCCATGGAGGCCCTCCTTGTGTACGCCGCGCCGGGGCAGCCGGAACGGGTGGACCCGCCCGCGGCGGAAAATCTGCACCTTTCCTCCCGCTGGCACATCGCGTCCCGGGATAAAAACGCCCTGACCCTGGACACCTGCCGCTACCGGGTGGACGGCGGCCCGTGGCAGGGGCCCCAGAATATCCTGCTGATCCAGCAGGACCTGCTCGGGCAGAAAAGGCCCTGTCATCTGGAGCTGGAATACGCCTTTTCCGTGGACGATCCCGCCGCCGTCAGCGGCCTGGAGCTGGTGACCGAGACGCCGGATAAATACAGCATCACCCTGAACGGCCGCCCGGTGGACTGGAAGGACGCGGGCTTTTATACCGACCGGGCCTTCCGCCGCACGCCCATCGACGGGTATGTGCAGAAGGGCAAAAACGTCATCCGGATGGAGACCGAATTCTACCAGCGGCAAAAGGTGTACGACGTGCTGTTCGGGGAAAACGTCCACGAGACCGAGCGGAACAAGCTGACCTACGACACCGAGCTGGAGGCCGTCTATATCATCGGGGATTTCTCGGTGAAAAATCAGGCGTCTTACACCTATGGAGAACGTAAAGCGATCTTCACCGGATATGACTTTTCCCTGGCCGCCCCGGTGGACGCGGTGGAATCGGACGTCATCACCGAAAGCGGCTATTGGTTCTTCCGAGGCGAGATGACCTTAGAGCAGACGGTGCGCCTGGAAAAAGCGCCGGATATGCGGTATCGGGTGACCTTTGATAAGGTGGAATTCCCCGCCGGGGTGCTGTATGTAAACGGGAAGGAAGCGGCCATGATCGGCTTCTCCCCCTTTACCTACGACGTCACCGACCTTTTGCAGGAGGGGGAAAACCGGATCGCCATAAAGCTGTACGCCGGCAACCGCAACCTTTTAGGGCCCCACCACCGGGTGGAGGGGGAAAACTACGACGTAGGCCCCCACACCTTCCTGGACAGGAGCCGCTGGTACGACGGCTTCGCCTTTGTGCGCTTCGGTTTCACTACAAAGTGACCGCATGATCTAAAAATACAGCCCGCCGACTAACCCCGGCGGGCTTTTTTACAAGGAGGAACACGCCATGGATCAAAAGCTTTTAGACTGCCTGGAGGGAAGGGAATCCCGGCAGTCCATCCTCCCCTTTTTCTGGCAGCACGGGGAGGATCACCACACGCTGAGGCAAGAGATCGAGGCCATGGAGGCCGCCGGCGTCCGGGCCTTTTGTGTGGAGAGCCGCACCCATGCGGATTTCTGCAAGGAGGCCTGGTGGGAGGATATGGGCTTTCTGCTGGCCGAGGCCAAAAAGCGGGATATGCAGGTCTGGCTTTTGGACGACAAATACTTTCCCACCGGCTATGCCGACGACTACATCTCCTCCCACCCCGCGCTGAAAAAGCTGACCCTCCGCATGCAGTACGCGGATTTTTGCGGTCCTCGGACCGACGCGGCCATCATCCTGCCCCGCCTCGCTGAGGGGGAGTCGTTTGTAGCCGTGCTGGCCTACCGTCGGGAGGAAAAGGGCCGGCAGGTCCTGGACGACTGCATCGATCTGACCGGCCGCGCCAACCACGGCCTGCTCTTCTGGGACATTCCGGCGGGCGCCTGGCGGGTCTATTATGTGATCCGTAGCCTAAGCTGCCCCATAAAGCCCAACTATATCGACATGCTCTCCCCCGATTCCTGCAAGGCCATGCTCCACGCCGTCTATGAGCCCCACTACGCCCATTTTGGGGAATACTTCGGCTCCACCTTCGCCGGCTTCTTCTCGGATGAACCCAGCTTTTTCAACGAGGAGGGCACCTATTATTCCACCCTGGGCCGGGAGGACATATGGCTCCCCTGGCGGGACGACCTGCCGGAACGCATAGGGGCGGCCGCCGGCTGTGACGCGGCGGAGGCCCGCCGCCTGCTCCCCGCCCTCTGGCAGGATATAAAGGGCCGCTCCGCCCAGCTCCGCACCGGGTATATGGAGACGGTGACCCGGCTGTACAGCGAAAACTTCACCTATATGCTGGGGGATTGGTGCCGGGCCCACGGGGTGGAATACATCGGCCATATCATCGAGGATATGAACACCCACCAGCGGCTGGGCCACGGCCCGGGCCATTACTTCCGGGCGCTGGAGGGCCAGGACATGGCCGGGGTGGATATCGTTTTAAACCAGATGATCCCCGGCTTCACCGACCTGGATCATACCGCCAACGTCTTCGGCCGCACCGCCGACCCCGCCTTTTTCAACTACGCCTTGGCCAAGCTCTGCTCCTCCCTGGCCCACATCACCCCCCATATGAAAAACCGGGCCATGTGCGAAATCTTCGGGGCCTTCGGCTGGGCCGAGGGCCTGCCCATGATGCGGCGGCTGGCCGACCACTTCTTGGCGTGCGGGGTCAACGTATTCGTCCCCCACGCC
>DXVY01000175.1:2688-4439 GCA_019417145.1 Clostridiales bacterium | reverse complement strand
CAGCGTCAGATGTGTATAAGAGACAGGAACAGAATGTCAATAGATGCGGCGCATTTTGTATAATTATTCTCGTTTTTTGTAAAACGAAGCAGAAAATCATAGCCTTCCCGTTCCGCTCCCCGAGGGACGCAAAACACCGGCGTTCATGAAGAACGCCGGTGTCGCCAATATTCTATGGCAGTAGGCCGTAACAGTCGGGGTTTACTCGGTTAGTCGCGGCAGATATGGAAAGCCGCGAAGCCGGGATAAACGGCGCTGCAGCCCAACTCCTCCTCGATACGGAGCAGCTGGTTATACTTGGCCACACGCTCGCTGCGGCTGGGCGCGCCAGTCTTGATCTGGCAGGTGTTCAGCGCAACAGCCAGATCGGCGATGGTGGTGTCCTCGGTCTCGCCGGAGCGATGGGAGGCGATTGCCGTATAGCCGGCGGCATGCGCCATCTTGATGGCCTCCAGCGTCTCGGACACAGAGCCGATCTGATTGAGCTTGATCAGGATGGAGTTGCCGCATCCAAGCTGGATGCCCTTGGCCAGCCGCTGGGTATTGGTCACAAACAGGTCGTCGCCAACCAGCTGCACCTTGCCGCCCAGCTCCTTGGTCATCATCTGCCAGCCTTCCCAATCCTCCTCGTCCAGACCGTCCTCGATGGAGTAGATGGGATACTTCTCGCAAAGGGCCTTCCAGTGCGCCACGAGTTCGGCGGAGGTAAAGCTCTTGCCGCTCTTGGGCAGCAGGTACTTGCCCTTCTCTCCCGTCTTCCACTCGCTGGAAGCGGCGTCCATAGCCAGAACAAAGTCCTTGCCAGGCTCGTAACCAGCCTGCTTGACGGCCTCCAGGATATACTGGATAGCCTCCTCGTCGCTGGCAAGGTCGGGGGCAAAGCCGCCCTCGTCGCCCACCGAGGTGGCCAGGCCCTTTGACTTGAGCAGAGCGGCCAGGGCATGGAAGACCTCCGTGCACCAGCGGAGCCCCTCACGGAAGCTCTCGGCTCCCACGGGCATAATCATAAACTCCTGTACATCCACCGTGTTGGCGGCATGAGCGCCGCCGTTGATGATATTCATCATGGGAACCGGCAGACGGTTGCCGTTGAGGCCGCCCAGGAAGCGATAAAGAGGCAGGTCCAGCGCGGTGGCCGCAGCCCGCGCGCAGGCAATGGAGACGGCCAGGATCGCGTTGGCGCCCAGCTTGGACTTGTCCTTGGTGCCGTCCGCCTTGATCATGGCGGCGTCAATGGCATAGATATCCGACGCGTCCATCCCCTTCAGGGTCTCGCTGATCACCGTATTGATATTCTCAACGGCCTTGGACACGCCCTTGCCGCCGTACCGGCTCTTGTCGCCGTCGCGCAGCTCCAGCGCTTCGAATTCGCCCGTGGAAGCGCCGCTGGGGGCCGCGCCCCTGCCCATGGTGCCGTCCATCAGATAAACCTCGGCCTCAACCGTGGGGTTTCCTCTGGAGTCGACGATTTCCCGTCCAATGACTCGTTCGATTGACAAATAATCCATTTTACAACATCGCCCTTTCTGCGTCCTGCGCCCTATGCTTATGAAGGCGCGGCAAAAATTCGAATAAGGTTAGTGGATTCCAACCTTCTCTATTGTATACACTGGAGGGAAAAAATACAAGTATAAAAATGGAAATCAAAGAAAAAAACCGCAAAAACATCCGTCGCACCGACGGTTGATACCTTTCCCCTCCTTCGCGCTCCCTGCGCGCGGCCTTTCTCCTTTACCGATACATATCTCGAA
>DXVY01000175.1:0-2678 GCA_019417145.1 Clostridiales bacterium | reverse complement strand
GGTTTTGTAGGCTGCCGGGCTGTCCGGCTCATCGGCCGGCTGGCCGCCGGGCGCTTGCCCGCGCCTTTGCGCCTGTCGGCCCACAAATACCCGCAGTCGGTATCGGACGCCGGGAAGGACAGGCCCGAAAAGAAAGCAGCCCTCCTGGTCGGTGAAGCAGGCCGATAGCGGCCCGTCCGCCGGGTTCTCTTCTGCCGCAAATAGCTGTACGGCGGCGTTTTCTATGGCCGCGCCCTCCTCATCCAGCACAACGCCGGACAACATGCCTTTCTCCCCCGCCGCCGCGCAGACCGCCGTTTTGGCCTGCCCGTCCGGCGGAATGGTTACATCTAAATGGATAAAGCTCTCCATCTTCCCGCCCCCTGCATACGGCTTTGCGGCCGTGTTTCTCTCAGGGTCAGTATATGCGGAAAAAAGCCCGCAGGTGCGGGCCGGAAGGCCTATCCGCGATTTTGAAAGCGGTCGCGCATCATATAGGCGGCCTTATAGATATCGCCGCCGCCCATGGTGATGATCAGGTCTCCCGGACGGGCGATTTCCAGAACATGGTCCGCCACCGCGTCAAAGGTGGAAAGGCAGACGCAGTCAGGCAGCCGATCGGCGATCTGCTCGGAGGAAACGCCGTAGGTATTCTGTTCCCTGGAGCCCATAATGGGGGTGAGCACCACCTTGTCCGCGATGGACAGCGCCTGTACAAAGTCATCCAAAAGCAGGGCCGTGCGCGAAAAGGTAAAGGGCTGGAAGACGGCGATAACGCGCTTGCAATCCATGTTTTTGGCGGCGGTCAGGGTCGCCTTCAACTCGGTGGGATGGTGAGCATAGTCGTCGGCCAGGGTCACGCCGTCAAACCGGCCCAGCATTTCAAACCGCCGGCCGGCCCCGTGGAAGCAAGCGAGGGCTTGGGCGATCTGCTCCGGAGCCACACCCAGGTAGAGAGCGGCCGCGGCGGCAGCCATGGCATTGTATACGTTATGGGCGCCGGGGATCTGCAGGGAGAGGTGGAGCCGGCATGCCCCGTTTTCCATGAGGTCAAATTCCATACCTACGGGGCCGGGCTGGACATGCTCCGCATAGTACCGATTGGTCTTGTCCATGCCAAAGGTAATCTTTTCCCCGGGGGCATTCTCCACGGCTCGTTGTACCAGAGCATCGTCCCCGTTGAAGATGACCGCCCTGCCCGCCATCCCTACAAATTTGCCAAAGGAGGCGGTTAGGTTTTCCATGGTGCCAAAATAATCCAGATGATCGTTATCGATATTGAGCAGCACGGCGATATCCGGGGACAGCTTCAAAAAGGTATCCACAAACTCACAGGCTTCGCAGACCATAATATCCGATTCGCCCGCGATGCCGTTGCTTTCTATAAGGGGCAGCCGCCCGCCGATGACGGCGGTGGGGTCCTTGTCGGCCATGATCAGGATCTGGGTCAGCATAGAGGTGACGGTGGTTTTGCCGTGGGTGCCGCAAACCCCAACCACATTGTCGAAATGCCGGGTCAAGGCCCCCAACAAATAAGAACGCTCCACCGTGGGTATTCCCTTTTCCCGGGCGGCCGCCAGCTCGGGATTATCCTGGGAAATGGCGGCCGAATATACGATCAGCTCGGCCCCATTTATATTTTCTGCGCTATGGCCCATATGGACCGGGATCCCCAGCTTGCGGATGCGCTTGAGCGGGTCGCTTTCATTGTTGTCCGATCCGGTGAGGATATAGCCCTTGCTGTGCAGGATCTCGGCCAACGGGCACATGCCGGAACCGCCGATGCCAATCATATGAATATGCCTGGCCGATGCAATCAGCCGGTCCGTATCGTTTAGTGTCTTCATATTTTCATTCCACCTTGTGTCAATCTGTACTGCCCGCAATGGGCGCAGCCTTTAAATTTTCCTCGCTTTTTATTATAGTACCTGGGAGCTGTAAAATAAACCGGAATTTTGCATAATTTCTCCTGCAATGTAAAACCGCCGTATCCGTATATCGGATACGGCGGACGCCTATCCCAAAAGCTCATCGATGGTGCCGAAGGTATACCCTTCCTCTTCCCACTTGGTAAGCAGTTCATCCAGGATCTCGGCGTTGGTTTTGGAGGTGCTGTGCAGCAGGACCACCGCGCCGGGGTGGATGCGGGGAAGCAGTTTATGGAAGGCCTCCTCATGGCTGGGCTGCTGGTCCTGATACCAGTCTACATAGGCCAGTGACCAGAAGAAGGTTTTATACCCCAGCTCGCTGGCCTGCTTCAGGTTTTCCTCGCTGTATTTACCCTGGGGCGGCCGGTAATATTTGGGCATATCCCGGCCGGTCGTCTCCTTGTAAAGGGCCTCCAGAGATTCTAACTCCTTGGCAAATGCCGCCTTATCGGCGATTTTAGACATATCGGGATGATGATAGGTATGGTTGCCGACGATGTGCCCCTCGTCCACCATGCGCTTTACCAGCTCCGGGCTGGTCTCGATATAATTGCCCACCACGAAAAAGGCCGCCTTGACATTATGCTTTTGCAGCGTATCCAGAATGGAGGCGGTATAACCGTTTTCATAGCCGGCGTCAAAGGTAAGATAAATTTTTTTCTGGCCCGTATCGCCGAGATAACAGGCGTTCATCTTTTTCAGTTCCTCGTTGGAGGCGTTGCCCGTAGGCGGCTGGCCCTCGGTTTGAAAGCTCAGTCCCCAGTTTTTGTT
>DXVY01000174.1 GCA_019417145.1 Clostridiales bacterium | reverse complement strand
GGCCGACAGGCGCGCTTCCCGGATGGTGATCCGAAAGCCCTTGGGACGGCCCAGCAGCGCCGGATTGTCGGACAGGGAATACTGGGTCTTGGCGATGCACACCGGATAGCCGCCCGCTCCCAGCGCCTCGGCCTCGGCCAGGTCCTTTAGGGCCGCGGGGGTAAAGTCCACGCCGTCGGCCCCGTAGATCTCCCGGGCCACCGTCTCGATTTTTTCCTTTAAGGGCATGTCGTCGGGGTAGATGGGGGCGAAACGGGCGGTCCCGGCCGTGCGGTCGATGACCTCCACCACCCTGCGGGCCAGCTCCTCGCCGCCCGCGCCGCCCTTGGCGAAGACCTCGGACAGGGCGTATTCGGCCCCCGATTCCCTGCAGATCCGGCCCAAAAGGGCCAATTCGGCGTCGGTATCGGTGGGGAAGCGGTTGACGGCGACCACCACCGGCAACCCGTATTTCCCCATATTCTCCATATGGGCCCGGAGGTTCTCCGCCCCCTTTTCCAGGGCCTCCAGGTTCTCGGTCCCCAGATCGGCCCGGGCCGCGCCGCCGTTGTATTTTAAGGCCCGCACCGTGGCCACCAGCACCACCGCCGCCGGGGTCAGACCGGCCATGCGGCATTTGATATCCAGGAACTTCTCGGCCCCAAGGTCGGAGCCGAAGCCGGCCTCGGTGATACAGTAATCGGCAAGCTTTAGCCCTAGGCGGGTGGCCCGCACCGAGTTACAACCGTGGGCGATATTGGCGAAGGGGCCGCCGTGCATGATCACGGGCGTGCCCTCCAGGGTCTGCACCAGGTTGGGTTGTAAGGCGTCCTTTAAAAGGGCGGTCATGGCCCCGGCCGCCTGCACATCCCGGGCATAGACCGGCCGGCCGTCGTAGGTGTAGGCGCAAAGGATATTCCCCAGCCGCTTTTTCAGATCGGCCAGGTCGCCGGCCAGGCAGAGGATAGCCATGACCTCGCTGGCCACCGTGATGATGAACCCGTCCTCCCGGGGCACCCCGTTTACCTTACCGCCCAGGCCGCATACGATGTTCCGCAGGGCCCGGTCGTTCATATCCATACACCGCTGGATGAGGATACGGCGGGGATCGATCCCCAGCCGGTTGCCCTGCTGCATATGGTTGTCCAGAAGGGCGCACAATAAGTTGTTGGCCGCCGTAATGGCGTGCATATCCCCGGTGAAGTGCAGGTTGATGTCCTCCATGGGCAGCGCCTGCGCGTAGCCGCCGCCGGCGGCGCCTCCCTTGATGCCGAACACCGGCCCCAGGGAGGGCTCCCGCAGGGCTACCACCGCCCTTTTGCCGATGCGCGCCATGGCCTGGCCCAGACCCACGCTGGTGGTGGTTTTGCCCTCGCCCGCGGGGGTGGGGTTGATGGCCGTGACCAAAATCAGCCTGCCGTCCGGCCGGTTCTGTAGCCGGGTGAAGGCCTTTTCGGCGATTTTGGCCTTATATTTGCCGTAGTATTCCAGCTCGTCCTCGGCCAGCCCCGCGTCGGCCGCCACCTCCCGGATGGGTCGCATGCTGGCCCCCTGGGCTATCTCGATGTCCGTGCGCATGGGATTCCTCCTTTTGTTCCGGCCGCGGCCGGTCATTTTCATTATTTTAAAGTATACCACATTCCGCCGCCGTAATAAAGTATTTACTTGCACTATCCCACCGCTTGTCCTATAATAAATGGAAGTAAGGGCCGCTTTGCCCATGAATCAGGGAAGGGGACGCGGCCTTCTGTCATCCCTTTGTGATGCGGGACGATTCGTGCGCCGGGTATTTTTCCCGGATGAAAAGGCATGTAAAAAGGTTTGCAACAATCTGAAGGGGTTGTGTTATATGAATCGATTTCTCGGCCGTGTTGCCGATTTTATACGGGAGACCGATAAGCTCCTTTTCCTGCTCTGCATTATCGCCTCCGGCTACGGCTGCGTCGCCGTCCTGTCGGCCACCCACCCCTCCGGCAGCCTGCGCCGCTTCTTTATGCAGGTGGTCGCCCTGGCCATCGGCGTGGTGGCCGCGTCGGTCATCTCCACCATTGACTATAAAAATATCGCCAAATTCTGGCCCCTGATCACCGGCGGCAGCCTTGTGCTGGTGGGCCTTACGTTTTTTGTGGGCTTCGCCCCCGAGGGCACCGACGATAAGGCCTGGCTGCTGCTGCCCGGCGGCCTCTCCCTACAGCCGGCCGAGCTTTTAAAGATCGCTTTTGTCATCACCTTTGGCCTGCATATCAGCCATGTGAAGGAAAAGATCAATAAGCCCCTGCACCTGCTGCTGCTGTGTATCCACGGCGCGGTGCCGGTTATCCTCATCCACTTTCAGGGCGACGACGGCACCGCCATGGTCTTTGCCGTCATGTTCATCTGCATGCTCTTTGCCGGCGGGCTCAAGCTCCGCTATTTTATCATCGCCGGGGTGCTGCTCCTCATCTCCCTGCCCCTTATCTGGTTCTTTGTCATGAACGCCGACCAGCAGGCCCGGATCATTTCCCTTTTAAACCCGGAGGACGACCTGCTGGGCGACGGTTGGCAGCAGTGGCGGGGCCGGGTGGCCCTGGCCAGCGGCGGCTGGTTCGGCAAGGGCCTTTTCAACGGCCCCCACGTCCAGTCCGAGACCGTGCCCGAGGGCTACAACGACTTTATTATCGCCAGCATCGGCGAGGAGCTGGGGCTGGTGGGCGTGCTGCTGGTCATTGTCCTGCTGGCCGCCATCTGTATCCGTATCCTGCAAATCGGCCACATGGCCCGGGATACCCTGGGCACCATTATGTGCACCGGCATTTTCGCCATGCTGGCCGCCCAGATCATCATCAATCTTGGCATGTGCTTTTCGGTCCTGCCGGTGGTGGGCGTGACCCTGCCCTTCTTCAGCGCCGGCGGCACCTCCCTTGCCTGCCTTTTCTTAGGCATCGGTCTGGCCCTCAGCGTCTATATGCACCGCAACTCCCGGACCATCTACCTCCGGGAGCTGTGAGCCCGGGGACGGGTTCCGGAGAAACGGTCCCGGGGCGGCCCGGCGCATAGGGAAATAGGGGGCTCTACAGGCAAAATAAAACCACGGCAGACACACGTCTGCCGTGGTTTTTTGTATGCGCTTGGGGCCCGCCCTGCGCGGGGCGGCCGGGATGTTGCGGTAGGGTTGGGGTTCCTCTATCGGCCGGGGTGCGCCTTCCCCAGCGAGGGTGCGGTAGGGTAGGGTTCCCCTGCGGGCCGGGGCTATTCTTTGTGGTCCGAGGACACTGCTTCCCCAGCGGAGGACGGGTTATCCCCGGCGGGGGACGGGTTATCCCCGGCGGGGGACGCTTCTTCTCCGGCGGGAGCAGGGGATGCCTTATCCCCGCCGGCGGCATCCGTATGGGACCGATCAGAGACCGGCGGATGCGCCTCCTCTGCGTCGGAGGATACCGGGGCCGGTTCCGGTTCGGCCTGGGATAGGGGCGCGGGCGGACCTGAAGCCGCGGACCGGGACAAAGCCCCATCTTCCCTTTCCGGGACGGCGGTCGGGGCCGCTTCCGTGGCCGCTTCTTCCGCCGGCTCCCGCTGGGATGCGGCGTCTATCGCCGGCTCCCCTGTAGGCGCATCTCCGCCCTCTTCCGCAGACGGGGCGGCTGGGGTCTCCATGACCGCCGCATCCGTCCGGTCGGCTTCCCCGTTCTCCGGGACCGGCGTATCCGCCTGGTCGGCCGTATGGGCTTCTCGATCCTTTTGGGTCGGATTTGTGCGGTAGACCTGCGCCTCCCGCCGAGGCCGCAGGTTGATGGTGACGATTTCGGCGTCCAGCGGCTCCCGGGTCGGGATGCTCTCCTCCGTGACCGCCGGCTTTTTGCGGAATAGATGCACAATCCAGGTGACCAATTTAACAACCTCGCCCAGCACCAGGGGAACCAGGGACAGGAGGATGATCTCTCCCCACTCGGTGGCGTTTAGAACCGCCAGGCCGAAGATGGTCCGCATGGGGGTGAGCAGGGCCAGCAGGGTCAGGCCAATGGAGAAGGCCGTGGCCAGCAGCATCCAGGGATTGATCCGGGTCCGGAAGAGAGAATGGCGGGAACGCACGTTCCAGGCGTGAATGATCTGGGAGAAGGCCAGGGTGGCGAAGGCCATGGTGTTGGCGTAGCTGTGATCCGCCCCGCCGTAGTGCAGCCCCAAACCGTAGGCTATCAGGGTGATAACCCCGAACATAATGCCCTGCCAGAGGGCGTTTATTCCCAGTCCGCCGGCGAATATGCTCTCGTCCTTACGCCGGGGCTTGCGCTCCATCACGTCCCGTTCCACCGGCTCCACGCCCAGGGCCAAAGCCGGCGCGCCGTCGGTGACCAGGTTGACCCATAAAAGCTGCACCGGCAGCAGGGGAGAGACCCCCCACACCAACATGGCCACAAAGACGGCCAGCACCTCGCCCAGGTTGCAGCTGAGCAGGAAGTGTACCGCCTTCTTAATGTTATCGTAGATGCCCCGGCCCTCCTTCACGG
>DXVY01000173.1 GCA_019417145.1 Clostridiales bacterium | reverse complement strand
GCCCCAGGGTAAGGGCGGGCGGGCCGTCCATGATAATATTGACCCATAAGAGTTCCAGGGCGGTGAAGGGGGCGGCCATGCCACAGAGCACCGACAGCAGCACCACCAACACCGAGGACAGGTTGACGGTCAGCTGGAACTGGATGAAACGCTGGAAGTTCTCGTAGATGCCCCGGCCCCACTGGACGGCCTTGACGATGGTGGAGAAGCTGTCGTCCAGCAGGACGATATCGCTGGCCTGCTTGGATACTTCGGTGCCGGTGATGCCCATGGCCACGCCCACGTCGGCGTTTTTCAGCGCCGGCGCGTCGTTGATGCCGTCGCCGGTGACGGCCACCACGTTGCCCAGGGCCTTAAGGGTATTGACCACCCGCATCTTGATGCCCGGGGTGCTCCGGGCGATGACCCGGATTTTGGGCAGCAGGGCGGCCAGCTCCTCATCGGGCAGGTCCTCGATCTCCCTGGCCTCCACGGCTATATGGTCGTCGTCCAGCAGGTCCAGCTCCCGGGCGATGGCCGAGGCGGTGACGATGTTGTCGCCGGTGAGCATTTTGCATTCGATGCCGGCCTTTCGGCAGCGGGCCACCGCGTCGTACACGTCCTCCCGCAGGGGGTCGGTGATGGCGGCGAAGCCGTCGAAGGTCATGCCGCTCTCGATATCGGCCCGCTCGGCCTCAAAATCGGCCACGGCGGGCTGGGTCTTATGGGCAAAGCCGATGACCCGGCAGGCCTTTTCCTGATAGCCCCGGATGGCGGCCTCGATCTCGGCCCGGCGGTCGTCGGGCAGGACGCACATGGAAAGGATCTTCTCCGGGCTGCCCTTGGTATAGACCAGCAGTCCCTCTCCCGCGGGGGCGTGGAGGAGGGTGGTCATGTTCTTGGTCTCGGAGGAGAAGGCGAAAACGTGGGCCACGGCAGCCGCCTGACGGCGGGCGGCGTAGTCCTCCCCCGACTTCTGCGCAGCCGCCAGCAGGGCGCACTCGGTGGGGTTGCCCACAAAGGAGACCCGCCCCTCCTCGGTTTGCAGGTCGGCGGTGCTGTTGACGCAGATGTTTTCCAGCATATGGGGGTCGGCCAGGGCGTCGGGGGCGCAGGGGCCGTCGGCCGTGTACAGCCCGGTGACGGTCATGCGGTTCTGGGTCAGGGTGCCGGTCTTATCCGAGCAGATGACGCTGACCCCGCCCACCGTCTCGCAGGCCACCAGCTTTTTAACCAGGGCGTTCTGGCGGGACATTTTGATGATATGGATGGCCAGGGTGACGGCCATAATGGTGGGCAGGCCCTCGGGCACGGCGGCCACGATCAGGGCGATGCTGGTGACAAAGGCGTCGGCGATGGTATCCAGCCCGGCGGTGCCGTTGAGGAAGAAGCCCACGATCTGGATAATAAAGACCAGCGCGGCCACGCCCGCGCCCAGCAGGGCGATTTTCTTGCCCAGGCCGGCCATTTTCTCCTGGAGGGGCGTGGCGCTCTTGTCCGCGCCGCCCAGCTCCTTTGCGATCTGGCCGAACTCGGTGGCGTCGCCCACCGCCACCACCACCGCCCGGCCGCTGCCGCCGGTGATAAAGCAGCCGGAATAGAGCATGTTCCGCCGCTCGGCAACGGGGGTTTTCTCATCGTCGAAAATAAGGCCCCCGTCCTTTTTCACCGGCATGCTCTCGCCGGTGAGGGCCGACTCGTCGGCCGTCAGGGACTGGCTGTCCAGCAGCCGGGCGTCGGCCGGCAGCTTGTCGCCCGTCTCCACCAGCAGGATATCCCCCACCACAACCTCCCGCTGGGGAATCAGCCGGCTCTGTCCCTTCCGGACCACCCGGACCATCACGTCGTCGCTCATCCGGCTCAGGGCCTCAAAGGCCTTGGCGCTCCTGCCCTCCATGATCACCGTAATGGCCACCGACAATAGGATGGCGGCAAAGATGCCCACACACTCCAGGAAATCGGCGTGGCCGCCGGTAAAATACCGGGTGAGGTTGACGGCTAGGGCGATGACGGCGGCCAGAATGAGGAGCAAGGTCATGGGCTCGGCCAGGGCCTCGACCACCCGCCGAAGGAAAGACTTGGGCTTTTCCCTTGTGAAGGTGTTGGCCCCGTGCTTCTCCCGGCTCTCGTCCGCCTGCGCGGCGGTCAGTCCGGCCTCCGGGTCCACGCCCAGGCGAGAAAGGGTCTCATCCGGCCGTTCCATAAATGCCTGCATAGGGATTCCTCCTTAACAATCACGGACCGGAACGGGTCCGCGGAATGCGGCGTGGGGCCAAAGAAGCCCGCGCCGGTGCAAGAACAGTTTGGATGAAAAACTGTTCTTGCATACAACCAAAAAACCCAGGTACAGCCGGTCGGCTATACCTGGGTCGAAAAAACAAAAGCGGAGGGACACCGACGCACATATAGCTTTCCAGTTATACATGAGTCTCGTCATTTAAGGCAAAGCCAGGCCGCGGAAAACGACCGGTTGTTGACTTGCCACACGCAGCGCGCGCTCACTACTCCCCCACGGGCATTTTCAGTTGTAAGCTTACTATAACACGCCCCAGAGGGGATGTCAAGACAATTTCTTCCAGATTTAAAATCCCGCCTACCGGGCTCCGGGGACCGGGGCCTTCTTCCGACGGGCCTTCCCCCGGCAGCATTATCTTCCCGGCAGGAACCTTCCCGAGAGCCTCCCCCTGACGGTCTTTCTTCCGGCGGGCCTTCTCCCGAGAGCCTCCCCCTCGACAGCATTATCTTCCCGGCGGGCCTTCTTCCGACTGAACTCCCTTCCGGCAGGCCCCGGCGGGCTTTCCTTCCCCGGCGGGCTTTCCTTCCCTAAGATCCTACCGGTCCTCCGGCCCCTGGGGCGCCCGGCGCAGGTCGGCCGCGCCGCCGGCAAAGAGCAGCCCGGAAAGCGCCTTGGAATCGGTCGGGCGCTCCTTTAGGTAAACGCCGCCCCGGCAGAGGTCCTCCCACTCGTGGAAATCCGATCCCGAAAGCTGGACAAGGCCGTTTTCCTCCGCAAAGGCCAGGGCCTTGTCATTGTGGCTGTCCCACCGGGCGTTGCCGTTGTAGACCTCCACGCCGTGCAGAATCCCGGGGTCCCGAGGGGAGCAGACGCTCCTGAAGGGGTGGGCCTGGGCGAAAAAGAGACCTTCCCGGTCGGCGAAAGCCCTAAATTCCGCCGGCGTCATCCGGTACAGGGCGGGATGGGCCTTTAGGAACGCCTCATCCACGCCGTAGACCAGATGGTCGTTTATATTATCGGTGAAGCGCAGCTCCAGCCCCAGGATCACCGTAAAATCCGTTAGGGTCTCGGCCGCCTCCTTGGCCGCCCGCCAGCCGGCCAACCAGCGGTCGATCTTATCCTCCCAGGGCACATCTCCCCTGTCGTCGAACCACTCCTTATAATAGTGGTCGGTAACCACCACGCCGGCGTAGCCCGCCGCCTTATACCTGGGCAGGGCCTCGGCCGGGGGGACGTGGCCGCAGTAGCTGGTCTGGGGGGTGTGGTAGTGGGTTTCAAAAAGATACATAAAACCAATCATCCTTTCCTTCTGGGCGGCGCCCTTCATTTCCGGCCGGGCTCCGCCAGACGCTCCCCGGGAAACCGGGCACAGAACCAGGGACCCCGGACAGCCCCCCGGGGGAAATCGGGAGATAGGGCAGGGTACGCGGGTCGTCCGGCGCTTACACATCCGCCTCTACAAAATGCCTGTCGTAAAGCTCCCAGTACTTCCGGTACACCCGGTCTTCCTTGCCGTCCAGGTTCAGCTGGTACATTCGGAAGGTAACCAAAAAATCCTTGGGCTGCCACTGCTCTTCATAGGAGTATTGATACCGCATCCCCAGCCGCCGCATCACCCCGCCGCTCCGGGGATTGCGGATATCGTGGGTGGCCGTAACGTAGGGTACGCCGTCCTTTCGCAGCTGATCCAATAGGGCGCGGCCCGCCTCGGTCATATATCCCCTATGCCAGTAAGCCTTCCCCAAGGCGTACCCGAAGTCATGCCCCTCGCCCGCGTCCGCCTGTATATAACCCACAGGCGTCTCCGCCCCTTTCGGGCAAATGGCGTAAAAATAGGGGCGGCCGGCTATTCTCTCCCGGTAAAAGGCTTGCGCCTGGGCTATGCTTTGTAAGGGGAACCAGGGTAAAAATGTGTTGACCTCCACATCTTTGAGAAGCTCCAGCAGCGCCGGAGCGTCTGCCTTAGTAAATTCCCTCAAAATAAGCCTCTGTGTTTCCAGCCGCGGCGTACCCATATTCTCTCCTCCTTGGGGCGGCCGCCGCGCCAACGGGCAACCGCCCGGGCGGTTCCGCCCTTTTCCCACTGTCGGGACGCCGCAACATAGGCGTTTGCTTTTACCCATCCATCGTCCCGGCTGCTTTGCGGCTACCATAGGCGCAAGCCTATGGTATAATTTGGCATCCCCGCCGTCCCCGGCGTGGGGCCATCCATCGGGTATAATAGCCGCTTTGCGGCTATTATACCATAG
>DXVY01000172.1 GCA_019417145.1 Clostridiales bacterium | reverse complement strand
CCCCCGGCCAGGAGGGCATCAACGGCCTGACCATCTCCAACGCCATCCACCTGTCCTCTTGGTTGGATAAGACGGTGGAGCTGCCCCTGGACGAGGATTTATTCTACTCTCTCTTAGAGGAACGGATCAAAACCTCCCGCTACAAGAAAAAGCCGGTTGCTTCCAGCGGCGTGGCCGATCTCACCGGCACCTACTAACCCAAAACTAACCCCACAGGGCGCGGCAGCATACCGCGCCCTGCGCTGTACATTCACAGGGACAGGAGGACCTATATTATGCAAATGACATTTCGGTGGTACGGACCCAATGACCGCATCACCTTAGAGGATATCCGGCAGGTGCCCTATATCGACGGGGTGGTCACCGCCGTCTACGACCTGCCGGTGGGCGAGGTCTGGAGCCCGGCCGCCATCGCCGCCGTGCAGGCGCCGGCCCTGGCCATGGGCCTTACCTGCGAGGTCATCGAGAGCGTGCCGGTGCACGAGGAGATCAAATTGGGCTCGGACAAGCGGGACGCCCTTATCGACAACTACTGCCAGACCATCCGCAACTTAGGGAGGGCCGGCTTCAAGGTGATCTGCTACAACTTCATGCCGGTATTCGACTGGCTGCGCAGCGATCTGGCCCATAAGCGGCCGGACGGCTCCACCTGCCTGGCCTTTGACCAGCAGACGGTTTTAAACCTGGATCCGGCCAAAACCTCCCTCTCTCTCCCCGGCTGGGACGAAAGCTATACCCATGATGAGCTGCTGGGGCTGCTGGAGCGGTACCGGGAGGTGGACGAGGAAAAGCTGTGGGAGAATCTGCTCTATTTCCTTCGCCGCATTATCCCGGTGTGCGAGGAGGCGGGGATCCAAATGGCCATCCATCCGGACGATCCGCCGTGGGGGATCTTCGGCCTGCCCCGGATCATCACCGGCCGGGACGCCTTGGACCGGCTCTGCCGAGCGGTGGACAGCCCCTGCAACGGCATCACCCTCTGTCTCGGTTCCCTGGGCAGCCATCCGGACAACGACCTTGTCGCCATGGCGGCCGAGTTCGCGGGGAGAGGACGCATTCCCTTTGTCCACGCCCGCAATGTGAAGATTACAGGCGAACGGTGCTTTGAGGAGACCGGGCACCTGAGCCGGGAGGGGTCGCTGGATATGGAGGAGATCCTCCGGGCCCTGTATGAGAACGGGTTCGACGGCTACATCCGCCCCGACCACGGCCGGAACATCTGGGGCGAAGACGGCCGCCCCGGCTATGGTTTGTACGACCGGGCACTGGGAGCCGCCTACCTTTCCGGCCTGTGGGCGGGTATTCGGGATTAGACGCGGTGAAGCCGGGGTGAAACGGAACCGGGAGAAACCGGCCGCTGTATCTGGGAGCAAAGCAATCCGGCGCAGCAGGCGTCCCGAAACGCATGGGCATAGAACGTCCGGCGGAAGAAAAGGAGATAAGACTATGCAGACCTATCAAATGGACCTAACGAATAAAATTGCGGTGATCACAGGGGCCGGCGGGGTGCTCTGTTCCGGCTTTGCGGCCGACCTGGCCGCCTGCGGGGCGGCCGTGGCCCTGCTGGACATCAACCTGGAAGCCGCCCAGAAGGCTGCCGACGCCATCACCCAAAAGGGCGGCCGGGCCCTGGCCGTGGAGGCCGATTGCCTGGACAAATCCAGCCTGGAGCGGGCGGCCGGTAAGGTGCGGGAGGCCTTTGGCCCCTGCAATCTGCTGATAAACGGCGCGGGGGGCAACCATCCCGCCGCCAGCACCTCCCATGAAGTAATGGAGCCGGATTTTCTGGATAACGCCGACGAGACCGGCTTTTTTGACCTGGACGCCGCCGCCTTCGGCAAGGTATTCGACCTGAATGTCAAGGCCGCCGTGCTGACCACCCAGGTCTTTGCCAAGGATATGGTAAAAACCGGGGGAAGCATCCTCAACATTTCCTCCATGAACGCCTTCCGCCCCCTGACCAAGATCCCGGCCTATTCGGCCGCCAAGGCCGCCGTATCCAACTTCACCCAATGGCTGGCCGTCTATCTGGCCCCCTGCAAAATCCGGGTCAACGCCATCGCCCCCGGCTTCTTTATCACAAAACAGAACCACGACCTGCTCTTAAATCCCGACGGCAGCTATAAGCCCCGGGCCGAAAAGATCCTGGCCCATACCCCCCAAAAGCGGTTCGGGGAACCGGCCGACCTCACCGGCACCCTTCTATGGCTGGTAAACGACCAGCTGTCCGGTTTTGTAAACGGCACGGTCATTCCGGTGGACGGGGGATTCGCCGCCTATTCGGGCGTATAAGGAGGACTGAGCTATGCCTATCCTGGATCCGCCCCTGCACACAAGCCCGCTGATTACCCGATACCCGGGCAACCCCGTGCTGCAAAAGGGGGACGTCCCCTATGATGCGGCATGCATCTTTAACGCCGGCGTATGCAAATTTAACGGCCGGTATGTGATGATCTTCCGCAACGACTACGACTATATTTCGGGCGCCCGGTTCGCCGGCTGCAACCTGGGGCTTGCCTTCAGCGACGACGGTCTTCATTGGCAGGTGCAGCCGGAGCCCTTTCTCACCAAGGAGCAGATCGACCTGCCCAACGTATGGCGGGTCTATGACCCCCGTCTGACCGTACTGGAGGGAAGGGTCTATATCTGCTTTGCCATGGACACCGGCCACGGTCTGCGGGGCGGCATCGGGTACACCACCGACTTTACCGATTTTCATATCGTCAGCCTGTCGGTGCCGGACAACCGGAATATGGTGCTGTTCCCCGAAAAGGTGGGCGGCTATTATTGTCGGCTGGAGCGGCCCATGCCGGTCTATTCCCGGGGGAAGGACCGGTTTGACACCTGGCTCTCCCGCTCCCCAGACCTGCGGTTCTGGGGGGAATCCAGCCTGGTGCTGGCCGTGGAGGATATCCCCTATGCCAACGACAAGGTGGGGCCGGCCGCGCCGCCGGTACGCACCGAAGAGGGATGGCTGTGCACCTTCCACGCCGTGGACATCGACCAGAGTCGGGGCAAGAACGGATGGGAGGACGCCTGGAAGAAGCGGTATTGCGCCGGGGTCATGTTGCTGGATCTTTCGGATCCGGCCCGGGTGCTGGGCGTCTGCCGGGAGCCTCTGCTGGCTCCCGAGGCCCCCTATGAGGCCGACGAGGGCTTCCGCCAGCAGGTGATCTTTCCCGGCGGCATGATCTTGGAGCCGGACGGCGAGGTGAAGATTTACTACGGCGCGGCCGACACGGTGGAGTGTCTGGCCACCGCGCATGTGGATGATTTGATTAAGCTGTGTTTGAAATAGAAGCGCCGAGCCCGCGAGCCTGGAATAATCCCCGGAGCGTAGAGCGCGTTGGTAGCAGTTCCGAAGGACTGCGTGACGCGCACGGAGCGTAGGAGGATTCTTCCAGATCAGCGAGCGGTGCGAGGCGTGACAGAAGCGCCCGACCAGTCCCGCCCTTTCTCATAACCCGCCTCTCTTAACAGATACAAAAAAGCAAGCCCTGTGGGGCTTGCTTTTTCATTGCAAAACCCGCAGAGCCTGCTTTTCCCCGCCGCTTTTTTGCGCTTTCCAGCCGTCTGCGGCCAATCGCGCCCCCCGGGCCGGTATCCGCCCACCGTTTAATGGACGGATACCGGCCGTTTGGGATGGATTCGCGCCGGAGCGTGCCGGCCAACCGACCGGCGCGCTCCTTCCCGGCGCTGTTTTGGCCCGTTCTCCATGCCGGGGCGGCGGTTTCCGTTTCCGATTATAGACAGGCAGGCCCGCCGCGCGGAGGCGGATGCCGTCAAAGGCCAATGGCGTCATGGGCGCATGCCCGTCTGGGGGACGCGGGCGACGCGCCTCATGCGCCCGGAGCCTCTTTTCCCTCCCTGCCGGCCGGAGGGGCCAGGGGCAGCTCGAACCAGAAGCGGCTTCCCCGGCCCGGGGCGCTGTCCACCCCATAGGCCGCGCCGTGCAGCTCCAGAATCGACCGGACGATGGACAGCCCCAGCCCGGTGCCGGTCACCGGCTCGGCCGGGCCGTCCCCCGCCGCCGGACGGTCGCCGTCCAGCCTATAATACCGGTCAAAAATATGGGGCAGCTCGTCCGCCGGGATACCCGGGCCGTGATCCTCCACCTCCACGCGCACCGCCGGGCCGGCCGGGTTTTGCACTAGGCGCTGGCGGACCAGCACCATCCGATCCGTCCCCCCGTGGGCCAGGGCGTTGCCCACCAGATTATAAACCACCTGGGAAATACGCCCCTCGTCGGCATATACAAAGGCGGATTCCGCCGCCTCCAGCCGCACGGTAAAGCCTTCCCCAGCCAGCTTCTGGATGCGGCCGCACATGTCCCTAAGGGAGGCGGTCAGGTCATAAGCCGCGGGAGAAATCGCCGCCGCGCCCGACTGGAGACGGGACAGGTCCAGCATATCCTCCACCAAGCGGGTGAGCCGCCGGGCCTCCTCAATGATAATCTGCACATTTTCCGGGGTGTTTTCGCCGGGAATATC
>DXVY01000171.1 GCA_019417145.1 Clostridiales bacterium | reverse complement strand
CCCGACTCCCGGATGGGAGCGGTCAGGCCGATGGAACGGGCGTCGGTCATGGACAACTCCACCTGGGATTCCGGACGTACGGGACCCAAAATGGACACGTTCTTCAGCTCCCGCTTGGGGCCAACCACCGTTACCCGCTCCTCGCAGGCAAACTGGCCAGGCTGGGACAGGTCTTTTTTATTGGTCAACTGGTAGCCCTCGCCGAACAGGGTGGCCAGGTCTTCCTTGGACAGATGCACATGACGGGCGGAAATTTCTGCTAATACGGGTTTATCCATTTTACAATTCCTCTTTCTCCGCGCGGCCAGTATATCGACACGGGAAAGGCCGTCCCGCGCGGCGGGCGGCCCTTTTATATAAAATTATTTTAGCAGTCCGGACGGAAATATGCAAGGGCTGTTTGTACTCTTCCGGCAAAAATACAATAAATTATAATCCTGCATCATGACCGGTGCATTTGAAGGCCTTACCACTAAGGAGCATGTTCCATGCACGAACAATGGCGCGCGTTAGAGGAACGCTGCATAGCCTGCGGCTTATGGGAGACCCAAACCAACGTGGCCTTGGGCCATGGAAGTTCCTGCACTGATCTTATGTTTATCAGAAGCGCACGACGACCTTTCAAAAGTATTCGGCAGTCGGCCCACCACGGCCTGAACGTAGGGAAGGCCAGCGCTTTTTAGGCGCTGGCCTCCTTTTCTATGCCCTTTTTAGATTTCTTCACGGTCACCTGTTTTATGGGTGGTCATGACTTTTCAGAATATGCCCTAACCCTGGCGGGCCAGGATCTTACAGATTTCCATTACATCGGCGATGGAGATCTCTCCGTCGCCGTCCAGGTCGCCACGCGCAATCTCGTCGTCGGTTGGATCGGTTCCGGCCGACTCTCTGGCCATGACCTTGCAGGCCTCCATCACGTCGGCGATGGTCACTTCCTCATCCTTGTCCAGGTCGCCCGGCACAATAGTCGCCGACAGGCTGGGGATAGTAAGCGACACGGCTAACAGTACGCTATCCCCATTATAGCTCAATTCTAGGGAGCCTGTGATAGAACCAGATGCCTCGTCGGTGGCTTTTGTCAGGGTAAAGGGATCCTTCCAGGACACATCCACCTTGTTGTTGTCTACTGCCTGCTGGGCGGCGGTCAGTATCTCATCAGCCGTGGTCTCGTTGGTCGCTTTCAGGCTGTTTACCGCCTGCTCCGCCGCTGCCAGGGCCTTATCCAGCACGGGATTACCCACGGTCACCGTGACCATATCACTGATTTCTGTTCCGTCAATGACAGCGGTTACCTGTAGCGTTTCAGCCGTCTCGTCGGCCGCCACGGTCAGCTTGCCCTGGTCGTCTATCGTCGTGCCAGCCGCGCCGCCAGTCACCGTCCAGCTGACCGTTTCCTCGCCGGTGGCGGCGGTGCCGCCCACCTTGGCGGTAAAGGCTATGCTTTCACCCGGCTTTACGGCCTGGTTGCGGGGCTGGATGGTCACCTCCAGTTCGGGGATCTCCCGCTCCAGCTCAAACCAGTTTACATTGGCGCCGTCCTGTAGGATGTTGACCCGCAGATCGTGGTCGCCCTCTTCCAGCTGGAATGTAATGGGATCGCTGGTCTGCCAAATCTGCCAGTCGCCGGTGCCGGGGAAGGGATCAAAGTGGCCTACCTTCTGCCCGTCCACCAGAATATCCAACCCGCTGCCGCCGCCGGGAGAGGCAAAACGGACCTTGAAGGTATAGGTTCCCGACTTCTCTACCCGGATATTGTAACGCAGCCATTCATTCGCGTAGGTGTTCTTGGGATTGGTGCCGCCGTCTTCGTCCTTACATTCTTCTATGCCGATGCCGTCCGACTTCCAGGAATATTCCGAAGCCTTGACACGGGACGGGCCTTCGCTGGCCACGGTGTGCCACACTGCCTCTTCGGCCATGCGGTCCATAGCGTTGGTCTTGAGAATCATTTCCAGGATCCGTCGAGCGGTGCGTTCCAACTCATCCCGGGTAATCCAACCGGCACGGACAGCGTCGTATACGTGCAGAGGATGTTCGGCACTGGCCATACGCACTTCATTGCCAGCCTTGAGCTCCCAGCAGGTGACGCTATCGTTCCACCAGTCGGTCATGACCATGCCCTTAAAGCCCCACTCGTTCCGGAGAATGTTGGTGAGCAGCTCGGGGTTTTCACTGGTTTCCACACCGTTGATGCTGTTGTAGGAGGACATGAGACACCAGGGATCGGCCTCCGCAATACAGATTTCAAAGCCCTTGAGATAAATTTCCCGCAAAGCCCGCTCGGACACGCGGCTATCGGAATAGCCCCGATAGGTTTCCTTGTTGTTGGCGGCAAAATGCTTGAGGGTCACAGCCACCTTTTCCGACTGGGCCCCCCGGGTGATGGCCGCAGCCATTTTGCCGGACACCAGCGGATCCTCAGAATAGTATTCAAAATTTCGGCCGGTCATGGGATTGCGGTGGATATTGAGCGCCGGGGCCAGCCAGATGTCCGCGCCCATTTCCTTGGCCTCCTGCCCGGCGGCCTTGCCCACCCGCTCTACCAGTTCGGGATTCCAGGTGCAGGCAATAAGGGTGCCGATGGGGAATGCGGTGGGATTGGTACCCCGTACGCCGGCAGGGCCGTCAGTGGTTTCCACTCCAGGCACACCGTATTCGGGCAGATAGCCGATGCTGCCGGCGCCCTCGGGGAGCGCGGAGCCATGGCCGTGGGTCATAGAGTAAATTTCCTCATCGGTAAGCTGGTCGATAAAGGCGTCCATCAAACTTGGATCCTCATACACCTCTTGGAAGGTGATCTTTTCTTCGGCCTGCGCCGTCGGTGCGGCGACGGCCGCAGCCGGGGCGGCCGCTGCGGGAGCGGCGGCTAAGCGCAGAAGGCTGTTTTGGGCTACCGGCTCCAGGGTGAAAGAATCCAAATTGCCAAAGTTTTTAAACTCGAATCGCAAGGTCACCTCACCGGCGGGAAGCTCTATGCCGTAGGGGCCTACGTCGATAAAGTTGAACCACTGGTTGCCCTCCACGGCGGTCTCGGGCAGATTACAGACAATGCCCTCCTGCTTAACCCCGTTTACCAGCACATCCATGCAGTCGTTTTTATCGCCGCTGCCGCTGGAAGCATGCATTACCATATTGTATTGGCCGGCCTTCTCTACATCCAAAGCGTATTCCAGAACGGCGCCCTCGGTATCCAGCGCCTTGACGCTGACGCCGATCTTTTCGCCGTTTACAATGGAGTCTTCAGGCCCGATGTCCTTGTTGCCCTCCACGGCGGAGTAGTCCTCAGCCTCGATCTTTGTGACGCCGCTGGCCGCCACAGACTGCCGTTTGGCCGGATCGATGGGAATGTCCTCATATTCGCCGGCGCCGGGACGGATTGTGACCGTGTCCAGAAGGCCGGCAAAATTGGTATCGGTAAAGACCAACGACACAAAATTGATTCCTTTTTTCAGTTCCAGGTTCAAAGCGCCTACGTCGACCAAATCGAACTGGCCGCCGGTGGAAGGCAGATTCACCTGAGGTATTAGCTGTTCCGTATAACCTGCGTACAGCTTCAGACCGTTCCGGCTGATATTACCTCCGTTGCCCATCCCCATGGTCAGGTTATAGGTCCCGTCGTTCGGCACGTTAACGGCATAGGTTATCCAGCGGTCCCCTTGGTCCGAGGGCGAGATATACATACCGCCGTTGGTGGCTTCCTCGTTAAACTGCAGGGTCACGTGCGTCTGTTTTTTATAATACTTTTCGGCCTGGATAACTACGCCCTCTCTGCCTGTCAGCTGATGGGCCCAGTCGTCCCGGTAGGGAAGGGTCTCGTACTTCTCTTGCCCCGACCCGTCGTTTATTAGTCGTTCTTTTAACTGAATGGGGGCCACCTGCTCGCTGAGCTGTTTGGTCACCGTATCCTCCGCCTGTTTGTAGGTATAGCGTATGCCCTGCTGCCCGGCGTTTTTCACCGAGTTACCTACATAGATATTGTAATCGCCCTTTTCCAGTACATAGGCCGATTTTTGAATCTTGCCCAGATCGTCATAGCTGGCCATATCCTCGATGGCAAAGGACAGGGACACCGTCTCGGTCTCCCCCGGCTGGATCAGGTCGGTTTTCTGGAAGGCGGCCAGCTCCTTTGCCGGGTTGCCCAGTTTACCAATGGGCGCGCCGTAATATACCTGCACGACCTCCTTACCTGCCACGTCGCCGGTATTTTTCACATCGGCCGTCACCCTTATGTTTTCTTCATCTTCGGAAACCTGCACGTTATCGATGGAAAAATCGGTATATGATAAGCCGAAGCCGAATTCATAGTTTACTCTGCTGTAGGTGGGGTCAAAGGTTTCAAAATACCGATAACCTACGTAAATATCCTCGGTGTAGTTCACATACATGTCGTTCTCATGGAACCCGGCCGAAGAGGGGTAATCGGCATAGCTTTTGGCAAAGGTATCGGCGAGCTTGCCCGAGGGGTTTACATCGCCGCAAAGAATATCCGCTGCCGCCAGGCCGCCTTCCATGCCAGGCTGCCA
>DXVY01000170.1 GCA_019417145.1 Clostridiales bacterium | reverse complement strand
GTTTCTGGCCGTCCCACCAGTCGGCGGTAGACAGGGGGACGATGAGCAGCCTGCCCCCCGAAACGCTTGGCCGCGGGAAGAACATGTTACCGTGTTTTCATAGGTTTGCAAACCAATGGCCCCGCCTCTGCCGTTTGGGGAGGCGGGGCCAAAATCATTCTTCTAAAAAAGCAGCCTAGTGGATGGAGCAGCCGCCGGGCAGGCCGTCGGCGAACAGCACCCGCACCTGGTCCTCCGGACCGTCGGCCGCCAGGATCATGCCGCAGCTTTCCACCCCGCAGAGCTTGGCCGGCTTCAGGTTGGCCACCACCACCACGGTATGGCCGGTGAGTTCCTCGGGCTTATACCAAGGGGCAATGCCCGACGCCACGATGCGGGGCTGGCCCGAACCGTCGTCCAGGGTCAGCTTTAAGAGCTTTTTGGACTTCTTTATAGGTTCGCAGGCTGTGACCACGGCGGTGCGCAGCTCCACCTTGGCGAAATCCTCTATGCCGATCTGGGAGAGGGAAAGGGCGTTTTCCGGCTTCTTGGGCTGTTTATCCTCCTTCGCCTTCCCCGCCGCCTCATGAGCCGCGCTGGCCGCGGGATTGATGGCTTCTAGGGCGGTCAGCTCCTTTTCCGCGTCGATGCGGGGGAAGATAGGCGGCAGCTTGGAAATGACCGCGCCATCCTCCAGCAACCCCCAGGTCCCCGCGCTTTCCCAGGTATACCGGTCGTCCGCGCCGCCCAGGGTCTCCCGGATCTTAGCGGCCGTATCGGGCAGGAAGGGGGCGATCAGTACGGCTACGATGCGCAGGGTCTCGCATAGGTTATACATGACGGCGCCCAGCCGCGCCTTCTTTTCCTCCTCCTTGGCCAGCGCCCAGGGGGCGGTCTCGTCGATATATTTATTGGCTCTGGAAATAAGCGCAAACAAGTCGGTGAGGGCGGTGGAAAATTCCAGGTTGTCCAGCGCCCGCTCCACCCGCAGACGGGTCTCCTTGGCCATCTCTATCAACTGGTCGTCATATTCCCCCGCCTGGCGGTTGGCGGGCAGCTTCCCGTCAAAATATTTCCCCACCATGGCGGCGGTGCGGGATACCAGATTTCCCAGGTCATTGGCCAAATCGGCGTTGATCCGCTGAATCAGGGCCTCATTGGTAAACACCCCGTCCGAGCCGAAGGGGATCTCCCGCAAAAGGTAATACCGGATGGCGTCCACCCCATACCGATCGCACAGCACCACGGGGTCTACCACATTGCCCTTGGATTTGGACATTTTGCCCCCCTCTAGGAGCAGCCAACCGTGACCGTACACCTTCTTGGGCAAAGGAAGGCCCAGGGCCATGAGCATGATGGGCCATACGATGGTATGGAACCGGACGATTTCCTTGCCCACCAAATGAATGTCGGCCGGCCAGTATTTCTGATAACCGCTTTCATCCCCGCTGCCAAAGCCCAGGGCGCTGATATAATTGGACAAGGCGTCCAGCCACACATACACCACATGCTTCTCATCAAAGGTCACGGGGATGCCCCAGGAGAAACTGGTGCGGGATACGCACAAGTCCTCCAGTCCGGGCTTTATAAAATTGTTGATCATCTCATTCTTCCGGGAGGCGGGCTGGATAAAGTCGGGGTGCGCCTCGTAATATTCCATCAGCCGGTCGGCGTATTTGGACAGCTTTAAGAAATAGGCCTCCTCCTCCGCGGCCGTAACCTCCCGGCCGCAGTCGGGACATTTGCCGTCCACAAGCTGGCTTTCGGTCCAGAAGGATTCGCAGGGGGTGCAGTAAAGGCCCTTATAGGTTCCCTTATATATATCCCCCTGGTCGTAGAGCTGTTTAAAAATCCGCTGGACGCATTGCACATGGGCCTCGTCGGTGGTGCGGATGAACTTATCATAGGAAATATTTAAAAGCTTCCACATATCCTTGATACCGGAAACGATTTCGTCCACAAAAGCTTTGGGGGTGACGCCGGCCTCTTTGGCCCGGTCCTCAATCTTTTGGCCGTGCTCGTCGGTGCCGGTGAGGAACATGACATCATACCCCTGCATGCGCTTATACCGGGCCATGGTATCGGCTGCCACGGTGGTGTAGGAATGGCCGATATGCAGCTTGCCCGACGGATAATAAATGGGGGTGGTGATGTAGAATGTATCTTTTTTCATAATGCTCCTCCTTCTCCCGCGCAAAACAAACCACGCGGTCTTTTTATTATAGCCATTTTTTCCCGCAATTGCAACGGATGCCGGCCATTTTCCCAGCCTTTCCTACTCCAGATTGCCGGTGAGCAGCATAACCGCCGTCAGGGCGGCTATAGGGGCCGTCTCGGTACGGAGAATACGAGGGCCCAGCGTAGCCGTCCTTGCGCCGGCGGCCGTCGCGGCGGCCGCCTCCTCGGGGGAAAAGCCGCCTTCCGGGCCGATGACTAGCGCGGCCGTCTGAGGGGCCGGCCCCTCCGGTATAAGGGCGCTAAGGGACTCGCCCCCTGCCTCATAGAAAAAAAGCGACAGGTCAAAGGACGGCAGGCGGGCCGTCATCTCCTGAAAGGACAGGACCGGCTCCACCGTGGGCAGAATCCCCCGGCCGCTCTGACCGGCGGCCTCCCTGGCGATCTTTCCCCAGCGCTCCACCTTTTTTTCCATGGACTTGTTGTCCGGCCGGGAAACGCACCGGCTGGAAAGCACCGGTACCACCCGGGCTACCCCCAACTCCACCGCCTTTTGCACCACAGTGTCCAGCTTGTCCCCCTTGGGCAGGCATTGGAAAAGGGTGACCGACACACGCGGCTCGCTGGCGGTGGGCGCCCGCTCCAAAATCCTCAGCTCCACCCTTTCGGGGTCGGCCGACAGAATCTCACAGTGGTAATCCGTTCCCTGCATGTCGCAGACGGTCAAAGCGTCTCCCGGACGCATGCGCAGCGCCTTTACGATGTGCCGGGCGTCCGGCCCCTCGATAACCGGCGACTGCCGGATGGCGCTTAAAAAAAATCTGGGCATATACGTATCTCCTCTTCCTCTATTTTTGTAGCCGCTGTTTTTCCGCCGTCTGCCGCCTTTCCGCTACCATGATATAAGCAAAGTCGGTTTCATACCGTTTCACCACATGAAGCCCGGCCCGCTCCATATTATATTCCATCTCATCCGGGTGGTCGGGATATACCCGAATCCGGCGGCTGCCGTAATCCAGAAATTCCGACCGGGATTTATCCAGGGAGAGGACCGCTCGCCCGCCTGGCCGCAGCAGCCGGGCGACCCGGCATACCGCCCGCGCCTTGTCCCTTATATGCAGAAAGGTCAGGGAGGAATATATAACGTGGAAGACTCCCGGAAGGGGGAGGGTGAGAAAATCCCCGCACAGCAGGGTGACATTGGAAAAGGCTTTCAGATTTTCCGCCGCCCGGACGATCGTCTTTTCCGACAGGTCTATCCCCGTAAAACGGCGACAGTTGCCGCAGACCCGCCGAGCCAGCCGACCGGTGCCCACGCCGATTTCCAGCACGTCTTTTTCCGGGGACAACTCCAGATCCTCTAAAAAGGGCGCGCCGTCCCACCGTTCCATATAAGCCTGCAGTGCGGGCGGGTCCCGCACGGGGTCGTCCCCTTCCTCGATCAGCAGGTCGTAGTGTCGCGCCACTTCCCGCTCCACACATACCCTCCCCTTTTTTCTCTTTTTCCATTATTATATACCACCCGTCTACAAAAAGCTATAAAAAGCGCGCCCGGCCCTATCCGACTGATAGCGGCCTTTATAATTTTGTCGGCTTTAAGGCTCCGCGTTCTGCCCATGCCGAAACTGGGTGCTTATCTTCGACAACCTGGGCGCAACGGCCTTGGGGATCCGGGGCGGCTATCGCCCCTCTTACCGATTGGCTGGTGGAGTTCGTTATTACGGCCGTCTATATTCTCTTTATCGATAAGAGACTGAAGCGGCGGGATCTGCTGCTTTTCGACAAGGTTTTCGCCAAGGAAGGCTCTGCTGTGCTATGGTGTACCGGTGCGGGCCAATGAGGTTATATGGATTTTAGAAATGGGGAGCATTCGCATTGAAATTCCGATGCAAGCCATTTTCCGCTTCTGTTTCCAGTGTGAGAAAAGCCATGCGGATGGAGGCCATATCTCGTTTGCCTCAATACTGGGTGGCCAGCACCATAGCCCCCCTCCCGGTCGGCAAAAGCAGACTAAGGATAGGATAAGAAGGGCTGGTTGTCCAGGTCCGAGGCCGAAAGCGGATTGTCCCCCACGCGCCCAGCATATCGGTATCCATCGTACTGTTGGCGAACACGATAAAATGCTGCACGACAATAGGTAGAGCAATGGCCAACACGCTATTATAAATGCCGTCCCCTTACCAGGAGACCTCTTTCTAATATAGTCAAGGCCACCCGTTTTTACGGGTGGCCTCGACTCGTTTTTTATGCGTTTAACCCTCACGGGCCAGAATTTTACAGATTTCCATCACATCGGCAATGGTGATCTCCCCGTCCTCATCCAGGTCGCCCCGGGCGATTTCTTCATCCGTGGGATCGGTGCCCGCCGACTCTCTG
>DXVY01000017.1 GCA_019417145.1 Clostridiales bacterium | reverse complement strand
TGCAGGCCTCCATCACGTCGGCGATGGTCACCTCCCCGTCCTTATCCAGGTCGCCGGGGGTAATTTCCGGTTCCTGCTTTGCGGTGACCGTGACGGTGCAGGTCGCCTGCGCACCCGACGCCGATTTAACGGTGATAACCGCCGTGCCGGCCTTTAGAGCCGTCACCCTGCCGTTTGGATCCACCGCAGCCACAGCCGGATCCGAAGAAGTAAAGGTTACCGTATCGTCTGCCGGCGTGGTGACAGCGGCCAGGACATCGGTCTCCCCTTCCTCCAGGGTGAGGGAAGATTTATCCAGTTGGATGGTGGGGTCGGCCGGTTTCTCCCCGCCATATATCGCAAACTCCGATATCTGGAACGCATTGGGGGAGCCTGTTTCAAAAAACCTGACCGTGTAATACTTATATGCCCCCGGATTCTTCACCTTAAACGCCGTACCGATCAGATTAGCGGCCGGCAGATTGGCGTTGCTGACAGAATCCAAAACCGTCCACTGTTCGCCGTCGTTGGAACCGCAGAACACCCAGCTCTTGGGATTTCGCTGGGGAAATTGCGCGGTGTCTCCCCCTGTATAGATGATATAGGAATCAACGGCAGTTTCTTCCTTCATGGTCCAAACAACAGCGGCGGGAAGCGCATCGTTAGAGCAGAATTTGGTATCCAGATCACCGTCTACCATACAATATCCCGACTGGGTGGTAATACCCGGCGTGCCGATGACAGATCTATCGATGATCTCATCGTTCAATAAGGCTTTATTTTCCATGATAGCAGCGGGATCTTCCACAAGGCCGGCTTCTCCTGTCAGCAGTTCCCGGCTCAGCTCAGGAACGCTTAAGGTCGTAAACGTGCTACGATAGTTGGGGATCGTCTCATGGATCAGTTCGCCGTTTTCCACTGTGATTTTTTGGGTATCATCGGCAAACAGGACTTCTACATTTTCCGCCCCATTGATAACGCCCAGATATTTCTGATGATTATGATGGGCGGGATCCGCGCCCGAGTTTGCCTCGGCGTTGCTGTAAAACGCCAAGGGCGCGCCGATGGCTTTATAGAGTTCCGGCAGATCATTATATCCATGATGCGCGACCTGCACACAGTCGCTACGCAGCTCTGCCGCGCTGTACATTTTCAGCAGGCAATTTCCCTCGAAGTAGTCGCCCAACAGCATAAAGGTCTTACCGTCCATCGTCATCTTTATAATCGTGCTGGTATCATTGAAATTTGTTACGCGAGAGGCGCCTTCGGCGCTGACGTTGTCTTCGTGGGTATACATCACCTGAAAATCAACCCCCTGCACAGAAAATTCCTGTCCGCTGTGCAGTTTTGCCACCTTGCAATCCGGATAATACCGGCTGATGGACTCCTTAACCTCAAATGTGCTAACCGCATATCCATTGCCTACAACATGATAAGACGGGAAATTAAACAATATATTTTCAAGGATAAGGTCTTCATGATAACTGTCGATAAACGCTTTTGCGAAATATATGTGATCGTCATGTGCATGAGAGAAGAACCAACCCCTAATCCTGATTTTTTCGCCCTTTTCCTGATCGGCGCCCGTGATCTCATATAAGAATTTCATAAATGCTTCCTGGGCGGTTTTGCTGCTTTGCCGTTGGTGCCCGCCGTCAAGGATAAATACACTGTCATCAGCAAGCTTTATGACCATCAGCGCGCCGCAGTCCACGCTCCAATAATCAGTTTCCGAGTACTGCCCGGTGGTACAGTAATCAAGGGCGTATACATAGAATTCTGTTTTTCCGTTTCCCACAGCATCCTGGCTCAAGGTGGACAGATCCAGTGTTGTAGAATTGTCTTGGATGATTCTAACGGTTTTGGTATAGCCGGTGTAGTACAGGTAATAATAGATCCCGTCTTTTTTCATCAAATAGTAGATGTTCAGATCGCTGGAATTCTCCGAGATCTTTTCAAAACCCGCATGGATGAGATCTTCCATATAGGAGCGGAGGGAAATAGCGCTTGTTTGGCTGATGACAACCATTTGGGAATCGGTATCCGTGACCGATTCGTCATCCACAGCAAGTCCAGGTCCCGCGTTATAGACCGTTTCACCGATTACGCCGTCAGGATAAGCAGGAAGAGCTTCAAAGGGATGGGGAAAGCTTTGCCGCGCCTTGTCTACCGTTTTGGTGTATACGGTTTCATTTCCTTTTTTGACCGTAATGGTCGCCTGTGTCCAAAGGCTGTCCACGCCATAGGCCGTTCCCGTAAACATCGCGCAGCCGTCGGCCGCCCGATAGGTCAGATCCCCGGTATCAAACAGCGCGCCGCTGTCTGCTTTTGTAAGGGTGACGGTTTTTAGGACAGCGGAATCCTTTCTGATCTCTGCTGTAACCGTGAGCCCCTGACTATCTGCCTGGCTGCCGGCCTGCATCACAAAATAGAGATCCGACAGGTTATTGCCCAGCAGCTCTTCCTTGGTCTCGCTTTCATAGCCAACGGCATTGTCCGGCAGCGCAGTAGGAACCTCATGATACAAAACAGGATAGCCGCCCGGCACCGGATTTTCTTTGTATGCGTTTTTGTCCTCGACGGTCGCCGTCAGCTTGGTCAGCAGTTCCTCCGGCGAAGTAAACCGTATGGCGTCTTCGCCCCTGGAGTTATGCAGATTGCTGTTGACCTCGGTCTCCCAGTCCTCGCGCCCTTCGATACAGAAATTGTTTTTCAGCATCCCGTTATGGGGGTTGCGGATCACGCCAAGTTCGGCCTCGGCGGCTTGTTCGCCCGCGGTGTAGCAATAGGTCATCTCCAGCGGACAAGAGGCCGGCAGATTGGCGTACCCAAGGAGGCCGAAATGCGTGCCGTAATCCCTGCGGGAAAGGGTCTTTCCATCGTCCGTATAAGCGAGGATATTGCCGGTATTATAGCAATAACTCAGCTTTCCGTTTTTGATATAGGCGACGATGCCGGCCGCGCGCTCACCCTGAAGGTTGTGGACAATGATATCACCCCTATTGCCGCAATAGGTAATATTGGCTATGGAATTGTCGTTGTTTGAACAGGTCATACCCAGGATGCCGCCGATGTCGTCGTTGCCGCCGTTTACAAAAATATTTCCATTATTGATGCAGTTGGTAATATCGGCCGCCACGCCGTTGCAGGTATATCCGACAATGCCGCCCAGAGCGCCGCGGGTCCCGTCCCCCAGTTCCCCGTCGCCCATGGGAAGGTTCAGCGCTTTCATTTGGATTTCGCCGTCATTGGTGCAGTTTTTCACCAGCGCCTGATTGGCCCCACTGCGCACGGCGCCCACAATGCCGCCCACATGCATGATTCCGGTTTTGTCGTTTACGATTTCTTCCGCTGTAATCGATGCTTTATTGGTACAGTTCAGTATCTTTCCCCCGGCAAGGGTGGCGGCAACCGGAGCGGCATACCCGCCGTGCAGCTTTGCGCTGACCGAACCCGTTACCGTCAGGTTTGTAACCGCTCCGGTTACTACGCCAAACAGCCCAACCATGTGCGGCCCGGCAGCCGTTTCCTCCCGGCTAATGCCCAGCTCAACCGAATGTCCCGCACCGTTAAATATGCCGCTGAAGGGCTCTTCGTCCGTTCCGATGGCCGTCCATTCCGGTTTATCCGAGAGATCTATATCCTTGGTTAAAATATAGTTGTTTTCGGGATTTTCAGCCGCCCACAGCAGATCGTCCGCCGACGCAACCAGATAAAACCCGTCTGACATAGCCGGCGCTTGCGCATTAACGTGCAAACCGCTGCTCCCAAACGTCAACAGGTTTCCCGTTGACAGCGTCAGCGCCAGACAGCCGGATAGCACGGCCCTAAACAGCTTCTTCATTATAAAAACCTCCATTCCTCGGTAATTGCCTCTGGCCAGTTTCAGATGGCTTTAGGATACCTCTTTACATCCTTTGTGTATAGGTATATAATTTAACTATATTTGTACGATTTTGACATAATGGCAGAACACGCCAATAAAATGTGAAGACTGCAGTTGTTTTTAACAGAAAAATGAATATAGCCGCCTTATTCAGTGGCTGTAAGTATAGACGCTAAGGGAAGGAACCGTATACAATGAAGCAGGAACAATACTTCGAAGACCATTTTAAAAAACGCAATTCCCCCATCATCGTTTCCAAACGGAACGCTACCGCAAAATCGCCGGGATGCATCGTCAATCTGCATGAATATATTGAATTTTATTATGTAATAAGAGGCGGCGTAAAGGTCCACTACAACGGCGTAAGCCTATGGGTCCGCGAAGGCGATATCGCCTTTATCAACTGGTGCCAGCCTCACAGGAGCCTCTGCTTTTTGGACGATACTACATATTATATTGTACAGATCGACCTGAACGCCTTTACCTGCGGAAACGCGGATTTATTTCAGTTAAAGTTTGTTTCCCGGCTGATCTCCGATATGCCGTATTTTCAATACTTTTTTCATAACGATTCTATCCTGACAGGGTATTTCCACTCGTTGATTTATGAATATGAAAACGATTTTTTTACCCGTGAACTGTTGATGCAGGCCGCGACCTGCAATATTTTAGCGTATATTTTAAACTCCAAAAACGGATTTGGGGAACCGCGCGAAAATGCTGGCACCACGGAAACCGCCGATTACGCCAAAAGAATCATGCAGTATCTGCACATCAATTATCAAGGCGAGATCAGAATTGACCATATCGCCATGTTTCTGGGTATTTCTCCCGCCTATATGTGCCGGGTCTTCAAGCAGTACACAGGCACCACGATCATTCGCTATACAAACCAATTGCGATGCAAAAAGGCGCTCTCCTTGATGAAGGAAGGATACTCCATGACCCAGGCGGCGGATTCGGCAGGATATAACGATTATACCTATTTCTCCCGCGCCTTTAAAAAAATTTACGGGATGTCTCCAAAGGAACTGATAAAAAAATCCCAGGCACAGGAGTAGCGGCGCCTACGCTTGCTGCGGGTGACCTCTCCGCCCCGTAGAACCGGCGGTCTAGTCATGCGAAAGTGTACAAAGGAACTGCGGCGGGCAAAAAGCTCGCCGCTTTAAGCGCAGTGCTATTGTCCCCCCTCTTATCTCCGACCCTGCTACCCTATCGACGGGTCGGCCAGTTGGTGAAGTGGTTGCCCGCAAGCCGGATGCGTATCCTCTGTTCCATAATGACAGAGGATTCCAGTACAGCAGGACTTTCAATTACAAACTACAGGCAATGAAGATGCGGCAGAGTATGTCCAGAGCAGGCAGATGTTTTGACAACGGCCCAATGGAAAGCTACTATGGGATGCTGAAATCTGAGGTTGTACTATTTGCGCTGATTCACCGGCAGAGAGTAACTGCTACATCTATTTCGGCAGCAACGGTCGATGCCAGAAACGGCTACATTGCATGAAACCGATGTAATTTCATTATACCTTCGCAGCATAAGAAAATTCCGCCCTGCTATGCAACAGGGCGGAATTTTATAACCGAATATTTTATCTTTTCTTCTGTCGACTTGACACGAGCCCTATCCGCCCGGACGCGCTTAAAATACATGGATTTCCCTTAGTCACCAAAGCTGATCCCCAGCCGGCGGGCCTCTGTGACCACCTGGGAGTCGGCCGGCACCAGCTTGAGCCGGCCGGCCACCTCGGACAGGGGTACAGGTACAAATTCGTTTTTCACATACCCCACCATGTAGCCGTACTGCTCTTTAATAATCAGGTCGGCCGCCGCCGCGCCCAGCAGGCTGCAAAATACCCGGTCGTAGGCATTGGGGCTTCCGCCCCTCTGGAAGTGCCCCGGAACCGTGACCCGTATCTCCTTGCCGGTTTTCTCCTCCAATTCAGCGGCCAGGCGGTAGGAGACCGACGGGTATTCCATGGCGGCCCTGGCGGCCTTGAATTCCTTTTTGCTCATGCGGGCCTCTTCCTTGGATAAGGCCCCCTCCGCCATAGCGATAATGGCAAACTTGCCCCGGTTGTCATTGCGCTGGGATATAGCTTTGGCCACCCGGTCGATGTCATAGGGAATCTCGGGCAGCAGGATCACGTCCGCGCCGCCGCCAATGCCGGCGTACAGGGTCAGCCAACCCGCCTTATGCCCCATCAGCTCCACGATGAACACCCGGCTGTGGGACAGGGCGGTGGTGTGGATACACTCGATCACATGGGTGGCGATGTCCACCGCCGAGTAAAAGCCGAAGGTGCGGTCGGTGCCGTAAATATCATTGTCGATGGTCTTGGGCAGGGTGACGATATTGAGGCCCTCTCCCGACAGGAGGTTGGCCGTCTTATGGGTACCGTTGCCGCCCAGGATCACCAGGCAGTCCAAGGACAGCTTCTGGTAGGTTTTTTTCATGGAGGCCACCTTGTCCACGCTGTTTTCGTCGATGACCCGCATCTGCTTATAGGGCTGCCGGGAGGTGCCCAGTATAGTGCCTCCCAGGGTGAGGATACCGGAAAAATCCTCCGCGTCGTACATCTTGTAGTCGCACTCGATCAGGCCCCGGTAGCCGTCGTTGAAGCCGTAAAATTCCACGTCGTCATAGTAATTGTCCAGCCCCTTGGCCACGCCCCGCAGGGCGGCGTTCAGGCCCTGGCAATCTCCTCCGCTGGTGAGCAGCCCGATTTTCTTTTTCTTTGCCATATATCCATACCTCCATCCGGAATTTTACATCCTATGCATTTACATTTTACGCGTTACGCATCCTTTTCCGCCTTTCTTTCCACCGCCCGCTGCTTTCGCACCGACGCGGCGTGAGCCCGGCGAGCCAGCTCCCACTGAGAATTGACCGGTTTTTCCTCGGTCTCTATCAGCTTATACCGACGGTTTTTATCCTGCCGCCGGGCGTTCTGATTATCGGCCAGCATCAGCTCCATCATAGCCAGCACCCGCCGCTTCAGGCTGTTTTCCTCCACCGGGAAAAGCAACTCCACCCGGCGATTCAGGTTGCGGGGCATGAGATCCGCGCTACCCAGGTAAATCTGCCGCCGGCCGCCGTTCTCAAAGATAAAAATCCGGCTGTGTTCCAGTAGCTGCCCCACAATGCTGATCACCGTGATATGCTCGCTTACATTTTTGATTCCCGGCACCAAAGAGCAGATCCCCCGGACAATGAGCTTTACTTCCACGCCGGCGTCCGACGCCGCATATAGCCGGTCCACCATCCCCTTATCCAGTAGGGAATTCACCTTGATGCAAATGCCCGCCGGCAGCCCCTTCTTCTTGTGCTCTATTTCCCTGTCGATACAGTCATAGATAAATTGCCGCATGGATTCAGGCGCAGGCACCAGCTTCTGGTAATCGGGGAACCGGGAGTAGCCGGTAAGACGGTTGAAAAGCTCGCTGGCGTCTCGGCCAAAATCCTCCCGACAGGTGAACATACCTATATCTGTATACAGCCGGGCGGTGGAATCGTTATAGTTGCCGGTGGCCAAATGCAGGTATCGCCGAATGCCGTCCTTTTCCCGACGGACCACCAGCAGGATTTTACAGTGGGTCTTGAGCCCTTCCACGCCGTAGAGTACGTGACAGCCCGCCTTTTCCAGTTTTCCGGCCCAGGCGATATTGTTAGCCTCGTCGAAACGGGCCTTCAGCTCTACCAGAACGGTCACCTGCTTGCCGTTTTGGGCGGCCTTTATCAGCCCGTCGATCACCGGGGACTGACCGCTGACCCGGTACAGGGTTTGCTTAATGGCCAGCACATCCGGGTCCTCGGCGGCTTGGCGCAGAAATTCCACCACGCAGTCGAAGCTCTCATAGGGGTGATGCACCAACCGGTCCCGCTGCCGGATGGCGGCGAAATAATCGGTCTCACCCACAAAATCGGCCGGCGGCGCGGGCGTTATAGGCGGTAGGCGCAGCTTATCCCCGCCGGGCATCATGGCAAATTTCATAAAGGCCGCCAGCGCCAGGGGCCCGGGGATCTCTACCACGTCCTTCCGGCTCACCCGCAGGGACTCGATGAGAAACTCCCGCAGCTTCTCGTCGCAGTCCTTCTGCAGCTCCAGCCGGACAGGATATCCCCTCTTGCGCTTTTCCAGGGTCTTTTTCATGGCCAGCAAAAGGTCCTCCGCGTCGTCGTCCACTTCTAAATCGGCGTTGCGGGTTACCCGAAATACCACATGGGCCTCAATAATATGCAACTCAAACAGGGAGGATAAAAAGTAGGTAATAATATCCTCCAACAGTATAAAGGCCCGGCCGCCCTGACAGGGCAGCTCAAAATGGCGGGGCAGCACCGTGGGGACCTGTACCAGCGCGAAATAGGACTTATTCTCTCGCCGCAACCGTACGGCAATATATACCGCCTTATTCAGCAACAGAGGCAAGGGCCGGCTCCGGTCTACGGCAATGGGGGTCAGAACCGGAAATACCATATTGTAATAATAGTCGGACACAGCCTTGTACTGACTTTCGTCCAACTGCTCCGGCCGCAGCAGATGAATCCCCGCCTCCTGCATGTCGGGCAGAATATGTTTTTCATAGCAGCTGTATTCCCGCTCCACCAAATTTCCGGCTTTTTTTCGAATTTTCGAAAGCGCTTCCTCTGGCGAAAGCCCCGATTCGTCCGGCTCGGTATTCTTTTGTCGGATTTTTTCCTTGAGGGAGGCCACCCGCACCATATAGAACTCGTCCAAATTGGACGCGGTTATGCTGAGGAATTTGAGCCGTTCCAGCACTGGATTGCGTGTTCTTTCCGCCTCCTCCAGGACCCGTATGTTGAAATCCAACCAGCTTAGTTCTCGGTTGGTAAAGGGCGCCTTTTTCTCACCCATACGTTTTATGCCTCCCATTTTTCCGTAATCTTGTTGTGTATATATCGGGGGAAACAGGGCGACAAGCTATCCCCCATAATAAAAATAGTATAGCACAAACCGCGGGGAGATAATACTGGTTTTTTAGCAAAAAACGGCGAATTTTACATAGATTTTACACAAATTTCTCTTTTCTAAAAGGCCCGCCCCGCCATGGTGTGCGGAGCGGGCCATCCTAAGGCAAAACCCGTTTATCGCCGGTTATCTTCCGGCTCGCTGGACGGACCGGAAGAGGTGGTGTCCGGTTCAGAAGTGGTATTCGGTTGACTGGATTCCTCCGGTTCGGAGGAAGAGGGGGTCTGGCTGGAGGGCCTGGCCTGGGATGTGGTCACCGGAGGTTCGGTCACCACCGGCGGCGCGGAGGAGCTGGACTGGGGCACAGAAGAGGTTTCGGTGAAGGAATTGACAAATACCCGCACGCCAGATTCCGGATTGACCATGGTGCCGGGCGCTGGATCGACTTCAATCACCGTGTTGGCGGGCTTTTCCGCGTCATATTTCTCATAGAATTGAATGGCGCCGGGCATAAAACCCATTTCCAAAAGCTCGATGTAGGCGGCCTCCCGGGTCATGCCCACAATTTGGGGCAGCGCTACCGAAGCGGGTCCCAGGCTGATGCGCACCTGAATCTTTGCGCCCTTGCTGACCGTAGTCCCCTCAGCGGGGCTTTGCTCATAAACGGCGCCCCGAGGCTGAGAGTCGTTATAGCTTTCGGAGATGATCTCAAATTCAAAAATATCCTGATACTCTACGTTGCCGGTGAGCTGGGCATAGGTCTGCCCCACCACGTTGGGTATGGTGTAGAGCCTTTCGGAGGATTCGTCCCCGGGCGCGGCAACGTTGGAACTCATGGAAGGCAGCCCCATACCGCCGCTGGTAGTGTTGCCAGGAAATAGATCGTCTTTGAAGACGGTGAGTGCCAGAACCGCCAAGGCTACAACAATTACGCCGGCGGTGGCCAAGGCGGCAATGACGCCGTAGCGCTTGGTGCCGCCGGATTTCTTCCTTTGTCCCCCATCCCGCGCAGCATCCGCAGCGGGCACCAAATCCTCCCGCAGCTCATCCATGGACTGGGTCCGATCCTCGGGCAAGATCTGTAGGGCGTTTGCCAGGGCAGACAGCACATAGGGCGGCAGGGCCTGCGCTATTTTAGAGGGGACGGTCATGTGATCATCCGTCACTCTTTCGGTAGCCTCCGGAGGAGGATTGCCCACCAGCACCCGAAAAAGGGTGGCGGCAAAGCCGTAGACGTCGGTCCAGGGACCGGGCTGCCCGTCAAAGCCGTACTGCTCGATGGCGGCAAAACCGGGATAAAGCTGGGCTGTCAAATCACTGCGTGCGGTACGGGCAGCGGGGATCAGAAAATCCTTGAGCCGGATCCTGCCATCCCGTCCCACCAGCAGGGTATCAGGAGAAATGCCCCTATGTACAATGCCCGCGCCATGGAGGGTCTTGAGAGCGGAAAGCAGGGGCAGGAATAAAGGCCTTGCCTGCTCCCATTTCAGGGTGCCGCCGTTGCGCAGGAGAAACTCCCGCAGCGTGATACCGGATACGGCCTGGTTGACCGAATAGGCAGTGCCACCGGCCTCGAACATGTCCACCACCGGCAACAGGGCGGGAAGCTCCCGCAGCCGGGCCAAGGAGCGGGACAGCTCCATAAAGGCCAGCTTACCCTCCTGGAAGGCAAATTCCGATCCCTCCAGCGCCTGCACGCCGCCGTCAGGCAGGCGACCGCACAGGCCGGTGGGAAAATATTCCCGTATCCAGACGATGGTATCGCTGTCGTTGTCCCAACCCAGATAGGTGATGCCCTCGCCGTTCTGCTCCAGCACCTTTCCCACCAGGTAGCGGCCCTCTCCCATCCAGGAACGGGGGGCCAAGGCGGTGTCGGGATGGGGGCTTTGCTCATCATAGCCGCAGATCGGGCAGATTTGCTCGCCGCCATTGTCGTTCATACAGCCCATACAGAGCCGGTCGGTATTTTGCATGACAGGCAACATCCTTTCCCTTAGCTTGCTTATCGATATAGGCTCTTATCGCATCCATAATTATATATAGTATAGCACACCTGTCAATAAAACAAAAGTTACGATTTGATTTCAATCTGTCCCGCCCCAAGGCCGTGCTGCCGGCCCATGTCCCTCAAAAGCAAAAAAGGCGGCCGCAGCCGCCTTTTCCTTTACGAAACGGACACCTTGTCCTTCTGTTTCTCATTTACCAGGCACACCCATGTGTTACCGGCATTGACCGGCATCTGGCTGCCGTCGGCCGCCTTTATGGACAAAGGAGCCTTGCCGTCGCCCTTGGACCAGGTGATTTCGGCGAAGCCGCCTTCGGAAACGTAAAGCCCCGTACCGCCGCTCAGATCGGTCTTGACATGATAGCCGTCGTCAAAATCGGTGACTTGCGCATACAACACCAAAATATTTTTGACCTTGACCCGGGCATCGGTCTTATAATCCACCGACGGATTTCCGCTTTGAGACTTTAAGTAGAGCTTTTTCTCCGCATCGTAGGTAAAGCCGGCGGAATAGTCGGAGGAAAAGGGAACCTTTAGGCTCTGGCAGATACCGCCCGACGGGACGGCCGATTCCTCCGGATCCCGGAAGGAAAGCCAGGGCTTCTCCTCTCCGCTGAGCTCCAGTCGCTGTCCCTTCTTCCAGTTTTTCGCCAGCTTCTCGCCGCTGGTATAAAGGGTGTGCTCCAAGGCCTTGCCGTTTTTCACCCGATAGCCTGCGGCGCTCATATCCGACAGAAGATCCACCGCATCCATGTCCAGGCTGCGCATACGCGCTCTGCAATACTCGGTATCCATGCCGGCGTGGACGTAAATGGCGTCGTGGCCCGCGGCCAAATCGGCGTAGGAATAGCGAGCCGAGCGGATGCTGCCCACCTCAGGCATGTTGGCCGCATCCTTGTAAACGGCCATCAGTCGGGTGATTCCCCCTTCCACATAGGTCTCGTATACGATATCGGCCTTTGCCAGTCCAGTCTGTACCTCCCATGCCGCTTCGATATTATTGACCATTACTGCCACCGGACGCTTGCCAGCGGCGGCCGCGTCCAAATCATAGGTACCGGTCAGAGGATTAAGGGTGCCTTCGTGAGCCGGCGGTTGGCTGGTGGCCACAGGGGCCGATGTGACCGTTTCGGCGGTCTGGCTACTTTGGTCGGGCTTGTCTTCCCCACAGCCGGCGGCCGTGAGAAGCAATCCTGCAGCCAGGACCACGGCGGCAAATCGCCGCATATATTTTATCATTGCAATACCGCTCCTTTTTCATCGCGCTTATGTGTTGGCCCGCGGCCGTATGAGAGGAAGGAAAATCTCCGGCAAGCCAGCCCACCGAAATCGACGCAGTCATTAGCCCGGCTCGCCAACCCTTTCTTCCCCCTGCCGTCCCATTATTTCTCTAAAATCTCACAAACCAAATCCCCCATCTCGGCAGTGGAAACCTTCTTGGTCCCCTCCTCCCAGATATCCGGGGTGCGCGCGGTCTCCAGAACACGGGCCACGGCGGCGTCAATCTGGTCGGCGGCCTGCTCCATGCCAAAGGAATAACGAAGCAACATGCCGGCCGAGAGGATGGTGGCCAGAGGATTGGCAATCCCCTTGCCGGCTATATCGGGGGCGGAGCCATGGATTGGCTCATACAGCCCCAACGTTCCGTCGGATAGGGAGGCCGAGGCCAGCATGCCGATGGAGCCGGCAATCTGAGACGCCTCGTCCGATAGGATATCCCCGAAGATATTGGAGGTCACAATAACGTCGAACTGGCGGGGATTGCGCACCAACTGCATGGCGGCATTGTCCACATATAAATGGTTGAGCTCCACGTCGGGATACTCCTGCGCAACCCGGAGTACGGTTTCCCGCCACAGGCGGGAGGATTCCAGCACATTGGCCTTGTCCACATTTGTAACCTTGTTATTTCTCTTGCGGGCCACCTGGAAGGCCACCCGCGCAATGCGCTCGATTTCGGGCACGGTATACATTTCCGTATCATACGCCGCCGGCTGGCCGTTAACCTCCTTGCGGCCTCGCTCGCCGAAATAGATACCGCCGGTCAGCTCTCTGACCACCATGATATCCAAAGCGTCTCCGATAATCTCGTCCTTGATGGGCGAAGCCGACCGGAGGGGGCCGAAAATCACTGCGGGACGCAGGTTGGCGTAAAGCCCCAGGGCGGCGCGGATACCCAGAAGCCCGGCCTCCGGGCGCAGGTTACCGGGAAGTGTATCCCACTTATAGCCCCCCACGGCACCCAATAGCACCGCGTCGGCCGCCTTACAGGCCGCCACGGTTTCCTCAGGCAGCGGCACGCCGGTGGCGTCGATGGCCACGCCGCCCAGTAGGGCCTCCGTATAATCTATATGAAATTCATGCTTTCGGCTGATTACGTCCAAGGCCTTAACGGCCTGCTCGACGATCTCCGGGCCGATGCCGTCTCCCTTTAAAAGTGTGATCTTGTAGCTTTTCATACGAATCATCCCCATTAGTAAACTGGCAGTCATCAAAACAGCATTACCATTATAAAACGGATGGGGGAAAAATACAACCGAGGATTAACACATTTCCGTCGGTTACTCTCCCAGCAAAAGCAGCTTCTCATCCACCAGCCGCTGCAAATCCGCCGCAAAGGCGTCCCCCGTGCGCAGGTACATCCCTTCTTCCGGCAATCGTTCCACGCTTTCCGGCATAACCACCGGTACGGCGTCTGCGGTCAGGAGCTCTCCCCACCCCAAGGCGTTAAACAAACAGTCGCCGCTCGGGGTCAGCTCGATCAAGGGCCAGGCCTCCAGGTCTCCGGCGACATAGTACGGGCTTTCTTTGGTCACGATGCCCTTGTCGCTGATCAGATGGTCGTCTCCCTTTGCGATCATGATAATATATTGATGCCCCTGCTGCATACGCTGGTTGGCTTGTGCCATAGCCGCATCAACCATGCCAATCAACTGATTTTCTGTTACAATTACATCCCCTGTCTGGATATGGGCCGCCTCCTCCCGGGCGCCAAAGATTTTTTCCACCCGGATGTCGTAGACGATGGTATCGACCTGATATTGTAACCGCTGTTCCGGCTCGCTCTGCAACGCGGCCGCCTCGTCATAATAATAATGCTTGCACCGGACCCCCTCAATCGTACCCGTGACGACCAGGGAGGATTCACCCAGCGACCTTGTATGATCCGGCGCCATTTTGCATACCACGCTGTAGGTCTCCGCGCCGAAGGTCTCACCGGAAAAATCCAGTGCATCATCCGGCGGCAGCCCCAACTCTTCATAGTAAACGCAGTTCCCGTCGTGCTGTAACAAGGCAGAGGTCGTCACCCCAGAGGTCGTCACAGCAGAGGTTGCCGTATGAGCCGGACCTCCGGCCCACAAGCCGTGCCAAGGGACAAAGATGAGCGTGCAGACAACCGCCAAGCACGCCGCGGCCGTAATGCCGCCGGAAATCAGCACATTTCTGATCATATGGCCTTTGCCCCTGCCGGACTTTCGCAGCCGCGCCAGGGTACGGTCTTCAAAATCCGGCGACGGTTGAATATAAGTGAAAGCCGTCCGCAATCTAGCATCAAGCATCAAAATCATCTCCCAACTTATCCCGCAGCAGTTTGCGGCCTCTGTCCAGCCAGGTACCGACCGTGGCCGGCTTAACCCGCATGCATCTTCCGATTTCTTTCAGGGAACAGCCATAAAAGTAAAAAAGCCAAATGGGTATGCGGTACTTCTCATCCAGCTCCAGCACCGCCCGTATAACCTCGCTTTCCTCAGGCGGCATAAAGGGCAGCTCCTCTGTAAGGGGCAGCGTATGGGTCCTCCCATACGATTTGAGAAAATCTTTGCATTTATTGGCCGTGACCCGCATGAACCAGGCCCTTTCCCTCTTTTGGTCTGCAAACAGCGGCCTTTTTCGCAGATAGGCCAAAAATACCTCTTGGGCTATATCCTCGGCATCCGAAAGGTTCTTGACATATCCGAAGGCCAGCCGGATAATAGGAGCGGAATGCCGGGCAAGCATTTCCCGCATATCCCGTTCCGCCTGATCGTTCCACAAAGTCCCCGACATACCGCCCACCCCCTTCTATATATAAAACGACCGAGCGCACCCCTATTTTTCAAAACAGGTGATACATGTATGAGAACAAAAAAGGATTACCTCCGGCTTGCGGATCAAATGCTCCGAAGCAGCGCCGCTCCGCTTCCCGCTATGCAGGAATTACCTATGGCGTTTTACCAGCGGGAGGCGACCGATGTGGCCAAAGATTTGCTTGGCAAAATTCTTCTGCTGCGACGGCCGGGTTCTCCGGAACTGGCCGCGCGCATCGTGGAAACCGAAGCCTACATGGGGGTGACCGACCGGGCCGCCCATTCCTGTAACGGCCGCCGGACCGCCCGCACTGCGGTTTTATACGGACCGGGCGGCGGCGTCTATATTTATCTGATCTACGGCATGTATGCCTGCGTCAACCTGGTCTGCAACCGGCCGGATATACCCCAGGCGGCTCTGATCCGCGCGGTGGAACCGATGACCGGCTTGGAGGAAATGTGTAAAGCGCGATTTGGCTGTACCCCATTGGAGCTGATCGACAAAAAAGGCGCCAAGGCGCTGGCGCAGCTATCCAACGGACCGGGTAAGCTATGCCGCGCCCTCTCTCTGACGCCAAAAGAAAGCGGGCTGGATGTTTTTAACAGTTATATCCATGTGGGGGCCGATAGCACGCCGTCCGCTTTTGAAGTAGTGCAGACCACCCGCATCGGGGTGGATTACGCCGGAGAGGACGCCCTGCTCCCCTACCGCTATTATATCAAGGAGAACCCCTTTGTCTCAAAGCTTTAAAAAATCCCGGCTGATTTCCGAGATGTTCTTAGCGGAGATTTGAGGGCTATATGTACCCGAAAGGCATTTTACCTTTCGGGTACTGCTTTTCAGGCGGTTTTAGTTGTAGGGCGTGCGAGGACTTCGATGGCGGGCATTCCATTCTGCTCCGGCAGCTGGAATGCATAGTGGATGATAATTGGGCTTCCTGCTGTTCGGGAATACTTTTCCGGCTTCTCGTATACCTCAATCCTGCGGATGAACACTCGCAGCAGTTCAGGTGTCAGATTTGGCATCTCCAAGTATTCCTTTGCTTTGTCCATAAATTCCTGAATGCACTTTTCCCGCATATCCAGTTTATTGATGCGCTCAGTAATGGATGTCAATTCCTGCTGCAGTTCCGCTTGTTCCTGCTCAAAACCGTTTGCCATCACATCGTAACGCTCCGGTGTCAGCCGACCGCATACCCTGTCCTCATATAGGCACCGAATGATGTTGTCCAACTCTTTGATACGCTTTTCGATCTGCACCTTTTCACGCTCGGCGGTTTTGTAGAATTTTTTTGCTTCTGCTTCGCCGTTCTGTGTTGCCATCGCATAAAATCCTTCTGGATGTTCTCTTGCAAAGGCGGTTACCGTTTTCAAATTGTGCAGGATGATTTGGTCAAGCACATTCTCTCGGATATAGTGTGCGGTACAGTCGCTGGTTCTCCTTTGGAAACCTCCGCATTGGAAATTGTTGTTTTCCGGTTTGATGGTTTTCCCTCGGTGCAGATACAAACGGCTTCCGCATTCCCCACAGAAAAGGTATCCAGCATACTTGTCTATTTCGCCCTGCTTGTCCGGGCGCTTTCTTCCTGCAAAATGCTTTTGTACCAACTCAAAAGTCTTGCGGTCTATGA
>DXVY01000169.1 GCA_019417145.1 Clostridiales bacterium | reverse complement strand
GTATATAGACTGGCATCGATTTGGTTGGCCCTAGCCACCAGCTCGGCCAGCAAAGCCTTATCGGCTTTATAGCGCAGACCGCCCATAGCTTCCGCCAGGTTATCGACGGCCTCGGCGATTGCAGATTCCATGGCCTCCGGATCATCATAGACCTTTCTCGCCGCCTCCAGCTCGGACAAGAAGGCATCCTTCTTGTCCCCATCCACATACTGCTCTAACCGTTCCTGCATATCGTCAGCCAGGTCAAGGACCTTTTTCAGCATCGTTTTATCCCCGGCCTGGAAGCCCAGCTTCTGTATTTCATCCAGCAGGGTTTGCCACACGGCGTCCACTGTCGTTTGATCGACCGCCGGATCGGCGTACACCCGCCTGGCCTCGGTCAGGGCCGCGTCAAAGGATTCCCGCACGCTGGGAATCGCGCCGTCGTATTCGCCGTTGGCCTTGGCCTCCTCCGCCATATGGATGGCCTTTTGCAGCAGGGTCTTGTCAACCGACACAGGCGGCTTGGGATCCAGGTCGGTTCCGGCCGGCACCACCGCATAGGCCGTATCCGCCCCCAGCGTGAAGGTGATCTGCCCGTCCTGTACCTGGGCTGTGGAAACATAGGCCGGCTTATCAAAGGAAATCTTATAGAAATCCACCGCCTGGACGTCGCTCCAGCCCTCCGGCAGATCCCAAGTTCGGTTGGTAAATCCGTTTTCGCTGTAGGCATAAATTTCCCTGTGGTCGGTAATCCAGAGCGCGGGAATGAAAATGTGGCCCCCGTCCCGCAAAACCTTTCCGTTTTTGGTGATCACATTGGCGCTGCTCTCCAGGCCGCCCTCGAAATATCCGATATTGTTTTCATACCCGGTACGCTTAAAGGAATTGAGGTACTGGAACGCCACGGTTTTATGGGCGAAATCCTTGAGAAGGCCGGTCATATTCACCGGGTCGGCCTTCACAAAATTCTCAATCTTGCAGTTCGCGCCAAATACATTGGCCTGGGAGGTATCGCCGCCGCAGAAGAGAGAGGCAGGGATATTCATAAAATCGGTCAGGTCATAATACCAGGCCATAGCCTGCAGGCCCACAAAACGGTCGTATGGATGGTTGGCCGTAGCCAGTTCAGAGGTGACGTCGATGCCCTTGGAGCGCCAGTAGCGGAACTCCCGCCGCTGGGTCTCCACATCCTGCTCCAATCCGTATCCGTATTTCTCCTCATGCCAGGGACTCATGGCCTCGCCGGGCCGGTTGGGGGCGGTGCTGTGCCATGCGTCGATATGGATAGAACCGGCCCGCTCCAGCCGGCCGTCCAGCATTTCGATGAGCTGGTCGATACGCCGCTGGGCCAGTCCCAGCTCCCACTCCCTGGTATACTGGACCATATTGCCCCAGTAGTAGGAGGCCAGGCTCCCGTCCTCCATCCGGCAGAGAACATCCTTTTCCACGTATTCATCCCATAGGGGGCTGTCGGTCTTGACGTCGGTCATATTGATGTGGAGGCTCACCTTGGTATTGTATTTCATGGCCTCGTCCATAAGCCAAATAAGGGAATCCACCGGATCCTCGCCCTCCCGGGCCAGCCGGGGATTGACCTCGCTCCAGTCCGGATACCCGGTATCGTGACCGTCAAACTGCCAGCCCACCAGATAGATAATCTTGGGGATGCCCCGGGTCAGGTTATCGATCTTCTTGATTGCCTCCAGGGCCTCTTCAAAGGTCAGGTTGACCTCCTCGTGCTTACCGCAAAACAGTTTGCCCACCAAAGAGGTTTCGTAATGGTTATAGTAGGGACGCACGGTGACATTGACCGGCTGGGAAGCGACGGTCACGCCGTCGATGGTCACCTCGGCATAGACCTTGGCGACGCCGCCCACCGGCACCTCGGTCAGGTCGGCCTTTTCGCCGTCCGCCGCCACCGGCTCGGTCAGGGTGGTGATTTTGCCGTTCTGATCGATAGAGATGACGCCGCTGTAGCCGGATAAATATACCGTCTCGGCCTTATAGACAACCTTTGCGCCCTCCATGGAGGGGATGGTGCCGTCGTTGTTGAATACCTGGATGGAGGCCTGGGCGGTTTGGCCGGGATTGTCATAGGGACTGAGCACCTCGTTGTCTATGGTCAACTCCACAGTCCCCAGCCGCACCGGCGCCACGGTAAAATGCAGGGTGTAAACCGCGTTTTCCCCTTCGCCGGTCACTGCCACGGTGGCCGTGCCCTCGGGACCGTCGGCCTGGGTCACCGTCACCTGCTGGCCGGGCACGCGGGATGCGGCGGCCACCACTGGCGCCTCGGTCGTATGGGGCGGCAGTTCGATATTGTAGACAAAGCTTTCGGGATCAAATCCCGCCGGCTCCTCCCCGTTCACCGTCAGGGTCTTGAGGCGAGGGGCCTCGGAGGTGTTTAGGGCGACCCGGGCGTTGGCCCAGCTGGCCCAGTCCCCGCTGTTGGAACCCAGATCATCCACCACCAGCTTCAAGGTCTTTACATCCGTGACATCCACGTCGATGTCTTGCGGCGTGGTATAGGGATCGCATTGCATCACGCCGCTGTCAAAAAGCAGCTGATCATCTCCGTATACATAAAATTGTATCTCGCCGGTATGCTGAGAGCGGTTGTATTCCACACCCACTGTGGCCCGGAAGACGCTGTAAAGCCGGTCCAGGTCATAAATAATGGTGGAATAGGCATGGGTGCCCAGCCCCTTTGCGTAGGTGGTATCCCCCAGCTTGATGGCGTTGCCGTCCACATTTTTGTCCTTCTGCACCGGGTGCTCTCCCCAGCCGCTGACCGCGCTCACCCATTCCATATCGCTTAAGTAGGTCATGTTTTCCTCACCCGCCGGTACGCCCTCACCGTAAATGACGATTTTTTCCATGTCGGGGGCATAGGCCTCGTTATTGAACAGTTTTATGGTGTTTTCCCCTTTTTGCAGTTGCACCAGCAGGGGATATTCCCTGGAAACAAACCAGTCCCCGGAATTGATGCCGGCAATCTTTATCGCCTCCTGATCGTTGACCGATACATACAGATCCCGATCCGCGGCGCACATGGCAAAAACACTCAGCTTATACGTCCCCTCAGCCGGGACATTGGCCTTGAGCACCAAATAGTTGTCCGGGCCGTTTCCGATGTTGCCCACCTTAGCACCGGATGTATCCACCTTGCCGTGGGCTTCGCCGGTTTTGGCGTCCACTGTTGTCACCTTGATCTGATAGTCGTTGAGATTTTCACTGGGGGGCTTTTGGACCGGATCCAGATCATCGATAGCGTCCCGTATAGCCTTCTCCGCGTCATCGACGGCCCCCTGCCCGGCCGTATCCGGCAGCTCCCTGGCCGCCGCCAGGGCCGCTTGCAGAATTGCCCAGCTCTCGGGGGTGTAATCGGCCTCCTTCAGGCCCTCGGCCTCGGCAATTGCCTTCTCCAGGTCCTCCCGCTCCCCCGGCTGGGTCGACGGCGGAAGCAGGCGGGCGTAGCCGAAATTGGCCCAGTCGTCGGCATTGGAGCCGCACGAATCCACCACCAGCTTCAGCTCATCTACACCGGTGATATCCACGTCAATGAACTGGGGAGAGGTATAGGGGGCGCCCTTCATCTCGCCGCTGTCATACAGCTCGGTTCCGTCGCCAATTACCTGGAAACGCACGCTGGCCGACGAGCCGTACCGGTTATACGCCACGCCCACGGCCGAACGGAAGCGTTCGTATGCGCCGCCCAGCTTATAGACGATTTCCGACTGGGCGTGGGTGCCGATTCCCTTGGCAATGGGCGTATCGCAGGCCAGCACCAGCACGTTGCCCTGGATGGGCTTATCCTTCTGCACCGGATGATCGGCCCATCCGGATTCGGCCCTCTCCCACTCCAAGTCGCTGAGGTAGACCGCTCCCTCCTCGGGCTGAAAATCACCCTGGGTATAGATCTTCAGCACATCCAGGTTGGGGACCCGGCCGTTGGGATTGTAGCACTTGATCTCGTTTTTCCCCTTTTGCAGCTCCACCAGCAAGGGAGCGGCGTCGGCCGGCTTGGACCAGGAGCCGGAATTCAGCTCCAGTATCTCCGGCTCGCCGCCGTTTACCGATACATACAGCCGCCGCTCTCCCTCTGCGTTAATGCCCGCAAAAACCAGCTTATAGGTTTCGGTCTCCGGCGCCGAAACATCAAAAACCACATAGTGCTCCACCGTGCCCGCGTTGGGGCCGATATCCCCCGCAATGGCGCCTTTGGAGGCCTCGGCCGCATCGTACCGCTTGGCGTTGCCAAACATCCGCGCGTCTTCGGCCTCGGCCATCAGCAGGAGATGGTCGTAGTCTTCCGCCTGGTTGGCGGAAACGGCCACGGTCAGTCCCGTACATAAAACGGACAACCCAAGTATGCCGGACAGGAGCCTCTGATAGAATTTTTTGCCCATAAGTCGGATTCCTCCTTGTCATTGAATACAGCGGCGGCCGTATCCCTATCCCTTAGTTTGTACAACAGCCGACGCGCCGGCTCTTTATACATATAATAGACTTGAATTGCAAAAATTCTATTTGATTTCAATCATCCATTTGCAAATTCCAAACATTTATGTCTGTCTCT
>DXVY01000168.1 GCA_019417145.1 Clostridiales bacterium | reverse complement strand
ATCTCGCCCAGCTTTTTCTCCAGCATGGCACAATAGGCTTCGGCGCTGCCGGTGGAATCGGAGGATACCGCCGCCGCGTCCGCCTGCTCCTTGTCCAGAAACGTGGACAAAAAGATGACCAGGATGCCCAAGATGCCGGCGACGACCAGGATCCTTGCGGCCTTTTCGCCACCAAACCTTTTTTTCAGCTCCGTCAGGGAGATATGCATTGCCTTCGCCTGCCTTTCCTGCGCTTTTCACCTCTGCGTCGTCTGCTCCTTTCAGGCAAACACCTCCGCTTCCATTCCCAGCGCGCTTTGGAGCGCTTCGCGCGCCCGCGCCGTTTTATCCGCCTGTTGAGGCGGTAGATAAACCCTTGTCTGCCTAATAGATATGCGGTTTTCCTCGTCAATATCCATGTCCAAGCAAACTTCCGCGCCGATTATGTCCAAGCCCCGCAAAACTGTCTGCACCTGGGCGGTTACGGCCTGCTCCACAGCCCTTTGGCTCTGGTCGGCCATGGTCTCTTGCAGACGGTCCGACCCGCTGACAGAGGCCTGTGTGGCCGCCTCCCAGTCAAAAGAAAGGGATTTGCCGGCAAGCAGGGGGGACAGGGTGACGGCCACCAGAAAAAAGCCCAGCAGCATACGCATGACCTTTTCCATTTTTCCTGAGGGAAGCAGCATAGCCGCCACGCCGGCGGCCACGGCGCCCACGCAAAAGGCGGCGGCCAATTCCTTGACGGTTTCCATATTTCCGCCCCCCCTTCAGCGCGCGGCAATGGATACCACGCCGGCCGATATAATAAACACCAGGCCCACGCATAAGCATATGGCCGTAAGCAGCGCCGCCGCCCCGCCGGCCGCCTTCAAAAGGCCGGATACCGCCTGGAGTTCGAACAGGTCCGCCAAGGCGGTAAGCAAGGTCAGAGCCAGCCGCCAGAGCAGTAGCTCCAACAGGATGGGCAGCAACAGCAGCGCCACCGCCGCCACAGCGTAGATGCCCACGCTGGTCTTGAGGACGCCTAAGCAGCTCTGCACGGTGGTCAACGCCTCGCTCACCGACGCGCCCACTACCGGCACAAAGGTGCCCGCTAAAAACTTGGTGGTCTTCATGGCCAGTCCGTCGGCCGCGCCTTGGATAGCGGTCTGTATTCCCAGCAGGCCGGTGAAAAGGGTCATGATCAGGGTCAGGCTCCAGGCGGCCGCCTTGCGAACCCCCTCGCTCAAGCCCCCCGTCTTCAGTCCGGGCGACACGGCGGCGGACATGCTGACCGCCATATACACCCCGGTCAAGGGCGTGAGAAAAAAGGCGGCGGCCTGTCCCACAACCTGGGCCGCCCCCAGCACAAGCGGCTGGAAGCCGGCAGCGGTCAGGGGCTTTCCGGCCGAAATTAGGATGCCGGCGTAAACCGGCACAAAGCTGAGCATAAACACCGACGCAGCCTTTATGGCGCTGATGGTCCCGGCCGCCGCCTGCATCAGCGGCACCAGGATGACGCCGGCCACCGCCAAGGTGGATATGTAGCTAAAGGCCCCCTGCATCTCCTGTCCCGTCAGACCGCTGCCCGCGCCGGAGAAAAGAGCGCAAAGCAGGATCACGGCCATAGCCGCGGCGGCGGCGGTCAGCGGCCGTTTCCCGCCGCTTTCCACAAAGGTGCGGATCATTTGCAGGGCGTTGCCAAAGGACAGCCGATCGGCAGAGGCGGGATCCGACGCGTCCAGTCCCCACTCCTCCAGCCACCGCCTGGTTTCCTCCGGAAGAGCGTCGGCCAATTCGTCCGCGCCGCTGGCCTCGTACTGCTCCGCATAAAGCGCGAACAGGTCGTCTCCCGGCTCTTCTTCCGCAGCGTATACCTCCTGCCATCCCCAAAAGATCGACATTGCGCACAGCAGGATGACCATAACCATCCACTTCTTTTTCACTATCCAGCCCTCCCGGCCTTTTACACCTTCCGGTATACTCCATATATATGAGGGCATGTCCCGGATTAGAACCGAGCCGACGGAAGCATAGGGCCGCTTTTCCCTCCCGGCGGTCGGGCTTTTAGCCCATCAGCGCGAATATATACTCCACCAGTTCCACGGCCACCGGCAGGGCCAACAGCACCACCGATATTTTCCCCGCCAGCTCCACCTTGCCGGCCAGCGACGTCTGGCCGGCATCCCGGCACAGGTCCCCGGCAAACTGTGCGAGGTAGCAAATGCCTAGCGCCTTGAGCAGGAGCTTAAAATAGGCCATGGATACGCCGGCCTTTCCCATGATCTCCTGCAGCTGTTCCAGCGCCGGCGACAGGGCGGACAATAGCAGCAGCAATATGCCGCAGCCCGCTCCGGCCGACAAAAGCACGGCGTACTCGGGCTTGTACTGGTGCAGGATCACCGCCAGCACGGCCGATATAAGCGCAAGGGCCGAAACGGCCACAATTGATACCGTACCCATACGCCTACAGTCCAAACAGAGATTTGATGGTTTCAAACAGGCCGCTGATCTCGGTCACGATCATCATCAGCACCACCACCAGCCCGGCCAGCGTGGTCATCATGGCCTGTTCCTCCCGCCCCGAGCGGATGAGCACCTGGTTGAGCACGGCCACGATTATGCCGATAGCCGCGATTTTAAAGATAAAATCCACATCCATGACAGTTCACCATCCTAACCGGAGCCTTATAAAAAGAATAGCAACAGCCCTAGCCCCGCAAATATTCCAAGGAGGCTGTACAGCCTGCCCTTTTCCTTATACGCCTGCCGTGCGGCATCCAATTGACGATCCAGTCTGCCGGCGCACAGGGCGCAGTGGCCAAGCTGGGCCTCCCGGTCGCTGGCCCCCAACTGCTCGGCGAAAAAAAGCAGTATTTCACGATCGTCCCTTTCCAGCCTATCTGCGGAAAACACGCTGCGGGGGGCGGAAAAAATCTCCCGCAGCGCCCTACCCATGGGTATGCCGGGGCCCTCTGTGCCCCCGCAGGCAGCCGCCAGGCCGGGCAGGAACCACAAGGGCTTATAGCTTTCCCTTTTGGCCATTTCCTGCAACATGGCGGACAGGGACGGGGCCCTGTAGCGGATCTCGGTCTGGGCGTCTAATATCCACAGCTTGGCGGCCTCAAGCTGTTCGATTCTTCCCCGCAGCCTGTTTGAAAAATAGAGACCCACGGCGGCCGCCGTAAAGGCCAGGGTTATGAGGCCCATCCACCTGAGCATACAGTTCCTCCCTGTTAAATAATCGGGGCGTCTCCCCCGGCCGCCGTAAGAGGGCAACGGCTTCTATAGCGCCGCTCTCCAGCAGGCATAGGGCCTGCGGCCGCTGTAGAAGCTCGCGGGGGCTGCCGGCGTGAAGGGTGGTAATTGCCAGGACGCCGGCGTTCAGGCAGGCGCCCACCGCCCGCGCCTCCGCCGCCGTACCCAACTCGTCAAAGGCAACCGCCTCCGGTCCCATGGCCCGCACGGCCATTTCAATTCCGACCGCCTTGCCGCATCCGGTCAGGATATCCGTACAGGGGCCTAAATCGTTCTGCGGTATCCCGTTCCACACCGCGCCCAGCTCCCCTCTCTCGTCAACGGCCACAACACGCAGCGGGCTCCCAAAGTTGCCAGACGAAAGCTGGCGGACCAAATCCCGGAGCATAGTGGTCTTTCCGCTGCCGGGCGGTCCAGCCAACAAAAGTCCTCCGGTCAGGGGTCCCCTAGTACGGGATACCTGCGGCTCCCGTCCGTCGGTCCTTTCCGTCAGAAGCCGTAGTAGTGCGTCGGCCGCTCCTCTCACCTCTCTCGCAATGCGGATGTTGATCGAACAGATTTCCTGCAACGAGGTTACACGGCCGTCGGTCACCACCGCACGGCCGCATATGCCCACCCGATGTCCGCCCTGCATGGTGACGTAGCCCCTAGACAGCTCCTGCTGATGGGTATGTATGGAAAAATCACAAATTCGCCGAAAGGACTCTTCCAGATCCGCCCTGTCCACCGTCAAAAGCCCCGGACGGGGCAGCCGGCACACCCCGCCTACAACCGGAAAAAATACGGGCCCCTCGGCCGTTGTGCAGACTAGGGGCTGTCCGCAGCGCAGGCGGATTTCGGTTATCTCCCCCTGCCGCTCGGCCGGCAGACGCTCCAGCAGCAGACGGATGCGGTCGCACAGCCCGAAAAGGGCCTGCTGAAATTTTGTGGGATGGTTTGTTCTTTCCGACTCCATGACGTCCGTCCTTTCTCTTTTTACTTCAGTGACAGTATATGCCCCGGCTTGTCCGCTTTAGAACGTCCGGCCAGAGAAAGAATGAAAAGAACGCTTTTCTCTTTGCAATCATACAATGCCAATAGAGAAAATCACTTCTTCTGGAGGCGTACGTATGCGATATCAGAATGGTTATTACGATGGGTGGGACGTGGATCCCAATTGGTGTCCGCCCGGCTCCAATGGGGTTCCCGGGCCCGGCAGCCGCGTCTTTCGCCCGCCCTGCGGCTGTTTTTCCCGTATTCCCTGCCGGCCCAGACCCTGTCCGCCGGTTATCTCATGCCCCGCCGGTCCCACAGGACCCACCGGACCCACCGGTCCCCAAGGCTTTCCGGGCTATCCCGGCCCCGCAGGCCCCACTGGCC
>DXVY01000167.1 GCA_019417145.1 Clostridiales bacterium | reverse complement strand
CGGAGATGTGTATAAGAGACAGGGAAAGGGCGATGGTCTTTGTTGTCTCTCGCCGACAAAAAGTTCCCCTGCCCCGGTTTTTCTTTGATTTCCCGCCGCTGCCCCTCTCGTTTCGCGCCGGGACGAAGGCATGTGGAAACGGGCGTTTTCCTTCCGGGGGTTTTCTCTGTTTTTTCGCGGCCGTCCTTTGCGGGTGTCGAAGTCTGCCGCCTTTTCGCCGGTGGCATTTTTTCCGCCGTCGCCGCATACCTTTTCTTGACGAGAGGGGCGGACCCGCCGGCCGCGCCCGGCATACGGGAGGGATAATCCTTGATCTTTCATTTCCGCAAAAGATATTTGGCCCTGCTGCTGGCTATAGCCGTGGCGGCCGCGGCCTCCTATCCCTTCGGCCGCATGGTGCGGGCGCTGACCGGCGCGGAGGGACCCACCTTCGCCATTGTGATGTATCACCAGATCGCCAAGTCAAGCAGCTCCCTGGGCAAGTTTACCCTCCAGCTCAGTCAGCTGGAAGCGGATATGCTCTATCTGAAGGAAGAGGGCTATGAAACCATCACCATGGCGCAGCTCATCGACTATACCCAGGGAAAGGGCGGCCTGCCTGAAAAGCCGGTCATGCTCACCTTTGACGACGGCTACGAGAGCTTTTACGGCTATGTCTACCCCCTGCTGCAAAAATACAATATGAAGGCCGTTCTTTCGGTGGTGGGGGAGTTTGTGGACAGGTATACGGAGGCGCCCGATCACAATTTGCGCTATTCCTGCCTGAACTGGGACCAGGTGCGGGAAATGCGGGAGTCCGGCCTGGTGGAGATCCAGAACCATACGTATAATATGCATTCCACCAAAAACGGCCGCCAGGGATGCCAGAAGCGCAAGGGGGAAAGCGAGGAGGCCTACCGCCAAGCTTTCATGGAGGATGTGGGCGGCATGCAGGAGAAGCTGACGGCCGAGCTGGGGAGCGCGGCCGACACCTTCACCTATCCCTTTGGCGCCCTGTGCAAGGAATCCGTCCCCCTGCTCAAAGAAATGGGATTCGCGGCGGCCTTGACCTGCCGGGAGGAGCCGGTGACCGCCCGAGAGTACGGGGACTGGATGTACCGGCTGGGACGGTACAACCGCCCTTCCGGCAAGACCAGCGAGGCCTTCTTTAAGAAGGTCCTGCCCTAAGCCCCCGGCCGGGCGGTTTATTTCCGGGGAAATAAGGGAAAAGGGAAGAGCGGCGGGAACCTTGGTTCCCGCCGCTCTTTGCCGCTATGTAGCCTATATATACCTTTCCTGTATGGGTTTGGGGAGAAAGGCCGCCAGGGCCTGGACCAACAGATGCACCTGCGTGGCCGGCGCCGACGCGGCGGGCGACTTGTCGTCGCAGGCGGCCAAATGCCGACCGGCCCGCCGTATGGCCTCTTTGGGATCCCCGTGCAGGTTGAGATATGCAAACAGGTCCTCCTGGTTCTTTTGATACGCCTTTTTGCCGTCCTGGCGAAAATACGGGTGCAGCTTCTTGATGCAGTCATTCCGGTGCTGGTCGCAGCCCAGTTCCTGAAAATGCAGCAGCAAACAATACTCAAAGCAGGGATTGGACCAGGCCGTGCGGTAGATGAGCCCGCCCTCCTCCTGGTTCAGGCTTTTCGCGTATGCGTCGGCCTGATTGAAATCTTCCGCCGAGACGTCGTCCTTGTCGTACACGCACCAGATTTGCCCTTCCTCCAGCTTATGGTAATCGGCGTATTTTTCAGCTGCCTTAACCACCTGTAGGGCGCCCTGCCCCAGTCCCTCCACCTTGACGGTCACCACCCGACTGTAAAGCGGGTTGGAGGCTATGGCCTTCCGAAAGCCCTGAAAGTAGGCCGGCTCGGTTTCGGCGCCCTCGCAGAAGATATAAAACCGCTCCACCATGGGCAGGCTTCCCAGCGTCCTGTGCTTTTTATGGCCGATCGGCCGTCCCTTAGGCATCTATATTCCCCCAATCGATGCATCGTTTCAGATAGGGGTCCGCGCCGAATTTGCCCTTGAGATAATTGGCGCTGTAATTCAGGTCATTGCGGACGTTAAGCTCGGCCAGGGAATACATTTTGGCCCCCTCCGACCCGTTTTGGGCCACGAACCAGATTTCATCCCGGCGAAATACCTCCCTGTTCATGGTGGTGATATCGTGAGAGGTGAAGATCAGTTGCGCCCCCTTTTTGTTGCTTTCGGGGTTGGAGTACAGCCGGATAATATATTCCAGCAGCAGGGGATGAAGCTTGGCGTCCGGCTCGTCCATGACCAGCGTGGCGCCGTACAGCAGGCTGACGGCGATACGGGGGAGGATATTGAAGATTTTGATGGTGCCGCTGGACTCCTCGGACAGATCCAGGGTATAGGCCTGACCGCCTACCTGATGGTGGGTCTTGACCTGCACCTTGTCCTCCTTCTCCTCCACCGTGTAGTCGCTGATGTCGATGCCCATTTCCTCCAGCATGTGGAGAATAATCTCCTTGTCCCTGTCCTCGTGCGCCACCGGCACCCGCATTTTATCCCGCAGATTGCCGTAATCCGTGTAGATAAATTTGGTTGTCAGCCAGTCCGTAACATCGTGGATCACGGCGTTGCGGCCGTGGGTGATGGCGAAATAGGAGAGCAGCGGCAGATTATCCGACACCCGGGCGGTATTGTATTGCCTAAAGGAGCCCTTTAAAACGATCCGATCCTTTTCCCGGGTAAAGACGGTGGTGTACCGGCTGGCGGCCTCCAGCTTCTTTTTGTACAGCGCCTCCCATGTGATCTTGTTTTCCAGCAGGTGCAGCTGGTATTGATATTCACAGGTCTGGGTGCGGAAAAATATCTCGAATTCCGTGGGGGCGCGAAGGGTTTCGGGGGAGAATTTATAGGGCCTCACAGGCACGGCCGACATGTTTTGAATGGGCGAATCCGCGTCGGTGATGATGCGCAGAGGACGGGTGAGCTTGCTGACCAGGCTTTGCAGGGCCAGAAGCACGGTGGACTTGCCCGCGCCGTTGGGGCCGTATATGGCCGCCAGGGGCAGGAATTCTTCCCCGTTTTTGGACCGGATCAGGCTTTCCTGGTGCTCGGAAAGCTTCATGGCCTGCATGTCCAGGGTCAGTTCCTCCTTGATGCACTGGAAGTTTTTAACGGTGAATTGGCAGAGCATGGATTTCCCCCTCGTTTCCTTTTGGAATTCTCATGTGATTAACATGGGAGGTATATGACTATTTTATACGGTGAATTGGAGAAATATTCTCGAATTACACGTATTATTATATAATATAGCCGTTTGAAAGGCAACCGAAATTTGCAAAAAAGCGACGCGAATATAGCCGAATTTTAGCAAGCCGGTTGGATGGTTAACTGCCCACGGCCGCAAGTGACCGGCCGTCGACCCGTTCAGGTCGCCCGTCGCTTTTGCAAGGGCGCGCGGCGGCCGTCGCTGCCGCAGCCCCGGGGCGCCTGCCCGGAGGGAGGGCGCGCGCAGGGCGGGGCGGTATCCTTCGGCCCTTAGCCGGCGGGCAAGGTTCGTCCTCGCGCCAAGGGCGATCCCGCGCCGGGGAAACGACCGGCGGAAACGGGTCCTGCGAATTGTTCCCGCCGGCCGGGCGGCCATGCTACCGGCTATCTCTCTGCCATGCACAATCCGTCGGCGCGCGCAGGGCGGACTACGATATCCCCCTCGGCGTAGATGGCCGGCGCCGACGCGGCGGGCGGGGCATGGGCCGGCCCTGCCCGCCGCATTTGGCCGCGGGGAATCCGCTAGGCATTGGTGATGTAGGTTAAGGTAAAGGACTGGCCCCTCCACGCGGTGGTGACGGGGGTATCCAGGTCGCCGGGATCCACCCTGTACAGCCGGCTGCTGGTATCCGCGTACATAACGCCGACGCTGGCGCTTCCCATTCCGTAAAAGGCCCCGGTGTTCTTGGCCGGGGTAAACGGCAGGCCGGTTGCGTACTCTACCGATGTGGAGGTGGACAGGGCGGGCAGGCTGCCCCAAATGGTGACCAGCTTACCCACCTTGAAATAATTGCAGGTGCTGGTGCCCGTGCCCGCCGTCAGGGTAAAGGTTCCCGTATCAAAGGCTATTTCCGATACCTTATCGTTGAGGGCCTTCCCCTGGGCCGCGGTCAGGGCCTGGGTGGTGGAGGAGGAGGTTAAGGTATTGTTGAGCTGCACCTTGCCGGCCCGGTAGGTGGAGGCGTCGGGAATGTCCACTACCCGGTAATAGGTGCCGTCATAGACCAGCAGGACGGCCTCCCCGGCGGCCAGGGACAGCCCGTAGGACGAGGCCCCGTCCCGATAGATGGATTTGGCGCCGGTGGAATTGATGTTGAGGGTGGGGGAGGAGGCGGTGTTGCCATTGGTGAATTGCACCATTACGGCGGCCCCTGCTGTCAGGGAGAAGCCCGAGACCGAAAGGGTTTTGGCGGCCGTGGAGGCGGTAGTGGAGCAGACGGCGTATTTTATCATCTTCTCGCTAAGGGTTTTCCCCTGGGCCGCAGTCAGGGCCTGGGCGGTGGCGGTGGAGGTTAAGGTGTTGTTGAGCTGGACAAGGCCGGCCTGGGAGGTGGTCGCCGCAGGGAGGGCGTCATCGGCCAGCTTGGCCGCC
>DXVY01000166.1 GCA_019417145.1 Clostridiales bacterium | reverse complement strand
CGGTGGGGTGGTTGTGGGTCTCGTTTTTAAACTGGATCAGCCATTCCTCAGTCTTGCCGCCAATCTCCACCGGCGCGCATATGGAGCAGGCGTTGATTTCCTCCGACTCGTCCAGGTCGGGGATCATCCCCCGCTTCTTTAAAAGCTTGGCGCCCATGGTGGCCATGTCCATCAGGGAGACGTCCTTGTCCTTCTCCCGCTGGCCGTAGACCTCCTTGCGGGCGGCCAGGTAGGCCCACAGGGCCTTTTCAATGGCGGCGGTCAGAGGCCCCTTTTCCACCTTCACATCTTCAATCTTGGTCAGGAAGGTGGTGTGCCGGCAGTGATCCGACCAGTAGGTGTCGATGACCTTCAGCTCGGTGATGGTGGGGTCCCGGTCCTCGGACTTAAAGTAATCCCGGCAGAAGCAGAGGTCGGCTACGGTCATGGCGAATCCCAAAGAGGCATGGTAGTCCGCCACCTGTTCGTCGGTCCAATCAATAAAGCCTTCTACCCGGGCCACAGGCTGCGGTTCGGGCAGCAGCATGTCCAGGGTAATGGGCTTTTCTTCCGACGCCAGGCGGGATTCCACCGGGTTAATGACATAAGATTTGATCTTTTCCATGTCGGCGGCGGGGATGCGGCCCTTTAAGGCGATGACCCTGGCCGACTGGACGGCCGGCCGTTCCCCCTGGGTTAAAAGCTGGACGCACTGGGCGGCCGAGTCGGCCCGCTGGTCGTACTGGCCGGGAAGGTATTCGGTGGCAAAGGACTGCCAGGCCGGGGTCAGCTCCAACACCTCGTCATACACGATATCCACGTTGGGCTCGGAAAAAATGGTGGTTTTGGCCCGGTCAAATTCCTCGTCGGACAATCCCTCCACGTCGTACCGGCAGAACAGCCGCAAACCGGTGACCCCGGAAAGCCCCAGGCTGTCCTTTAGGTCGGCCAGCATATTCCGGGCCTCGGTATCGAATCCCGGCTTTTTCTCCACATAGATTCTTCTTACCATATTCACGCCTCCAAATATGCGCCGGCAGGCATAGGAGAAAAGCCGCCGGCGTAAAATCCCATATATAAGAATTGTACCATCAACCGCCCCTCCGGGCAACAGGAAGTTTTCCAATCAGCATATTTTCTGCATGTTGGCAAGTCAGTCGGTTCTTCTGCCAAGCCGTATGCGCATATTATCTAGAAAGAATATAATTAAAGGCAAAAATATTGTTGCAGTAGGCAGCCAAAGAGGATATACTATATATGTAATACTGTGGGAAGAAAAGTCTTCCCGGTCTCTGGACCGCCGCGGCGCGGTGGGTAATTATATTCCGGAAGGGAGACGATATCATTGGCGATTACGGTAAAGAAGCCCAGTGAAAACGAAATCCGGCAAATGCAGGCATGTCCTGTGTGGAGTTGTCAGCCCTCGGAGTTCAATTGGTTTTACTCGGATACGGAGACATGTCTGATCACAAGGGGCAGGGCCCGACTGTCCTATGACGGCGGAGCGGTGGACATCGCCCCCGGCGACCTGGTGGTACTGCCAAAGGGGCTATCCTGTGTCTGGTCTGTGGCGGAACCCATATGCAAGCACTACAGATTTGAATAGGACTTTTGAAAGCTATTCAGCCGTCCCGGCCTTTTTGGCCGGGACGGCTTTTTGTCTGATGTTTGGTCCAGTATAAAAATTAGTTAAAATTTTGTCAAACCCATGGACATTTGCGCAGTGATCCGATATAATGAAAAATAATACGCCGTTTTAGGTGGAAGGCTGGGGATTGCTTTTGCCCCACAGGTCCAAAAAGGAACAGGAGTGACACATTCGCATGATAACCAACCGATCCAAAATCGCTATTGTAGGCGCCGGCTTTGTGGGCGCTGCCGCGGCATACGCCCTGGCCGTGAAAAATCTTGCCTCCGAGCTGGTGCTTATCGATATCAACGCGGACAAAGCCCAGGGGGAGGCCATGGATATTGCCCACGGCCTGTCCTTTATGGGGGAAATGTACATTCATTCCGGCGGGTATGAAGAGGTAAAGGACAGTGATATCATTATCGTCACCGCGGGGCTCAACCGCAAACCTGGAGAGACCCGGTTGCAGCTGGCCCAGAAGAACGTGGCTATTGCCCGAGAAATGACCCGGGAAATCATGAAGCATTATACCACGGGCGTGATCCTGGTGGTCTCCAACCCGGTGGATATAATCACCCAGGTGATTCAAAAAGAATCCGGCCTGCCGCTGGGTCGTGTTTTTGGTACGGGCTCCGTATTGGATACCGCCCGCTTCCGGTTTATGCTCTCCGAGGTCATCGGTGTGGATGTGCGAAATATTCATGGTTTTATCGTAGGCGAGCATGGGGATAGCCAATTCCCGGCCTGGAGCGCCGTGCGCATCGCAGGTATTTCCCTGGATGAATACTGTAACAACCTGAAAATTCACGTGGATAAAGGACATATTGAGGAGGCGGTAAAGGTGGCCGGCGCCGAGGTCATTAAGCGCAAGGGCGCCACCTATTACGCCATCGCCTCGGTCATCACTAAGATTTGCGAGGTGGTGCTCAAGGACCAGCGGGCTATTCTCAACGTGTCGGCAGTGCAGAACGGGGCCTTTGGCCTGACCGACGTGGCCCTGAGCCTACCTTCTATAGTAGGACGGGGCGGGGTGCTCCAGACCATTGAATTCACCTTCACCCCCGAGGAAAAGGAGCGGCTGCTCCGGTCGGCAGACGCCATCCGGCAGACTACGGCTTCGTTGTAAATTCCGGCTTTATGCCCCCGCGGTTACGCGCGGGTGTCCCGATATATACATATTTTGGAGGAATCGCTAATGGACAAAAAGGAACTTGCCATGAAAAAGCACGCCGAGTGGGCGGGCAAAATTGAAGTAAACAGCCGCGCGGAGCTGAAGACCCGGGAAGATCTGGCCATCGCTTACACCCCCGGCGTCGCCGAGCCCTGCCTAGCCATTAAGGACGACGTGGATTTGTCCTACACCTATACCCGTCGGCACAATTTGGTGGCCGTGGTCACCGACGGCACCGCTGTTTTAGGTTTGGGCGATATCGGCCCCGAAGCCGGCATGCCGGTCATGGAGGGCAAATGTGTCCTCTTCAAGGAATTCGGCGGCGTGGACGCCTTTCCCCTCTGCGTGCGTTCCAAGGACGTGGACGAGATCGTCAACACCGTCCGACTGCTGGCCGGCTCCTTTGGCGGGGTCAATCTGGAGGACATCGCTGCCCCCCGCTGCTTTGAGATCGAGAAAAAGCTCAAGGAATGCTGCGATATCCCCATTTTCCACGACGACCAGCACGGAACCGCCGTGGTCACCCTGGCCGGCCTGCTCAACGCTTTAAAACTGGTGGAAAAGAAAATCTCTGACATTGAAGTAGTGGTCAGCGGCTCGGGCGCCGCCGGCATCGCCATCACCAAACTGCTTATGAAGATGGGCCTGAAGAACGCCGTCTTGTGCGATACCAAAGGCGCTATCTATGAGGGCAGGGAGGGCCTCAACCCCATTAAGGCGGAAATGGCCGCCATCTCCAATAAGGCCATGAAGAAGGGAACCCTGGCCGACGTGATCAAGGGCGCCGACGTCTTTATCGGCGTGTCCGCCCCCGGTGTGCTGACGGCCGAAATGGTGGCCACTATGGCTGAAAAACCCATCGTTATGGCCATGGCCAACCCCGTGCCCGAAATCATGCCCGACGAGGCGGCCAAGGCCGGCGTGGCCATCATGTGCACCGGCCGTTCGGACTTCCCCAACCAGATCAATAACGTCTTAGCCTTCCCCGGCATCTTTAGGGGCGCTTTGGACGTGCGCGCGTCGGACATCAATGACGAGATGAAGATCGCCGCCGCCGAGGCTATCGCGTCGGTTATTCCCGAGGCTGATCTGCGCCCTGATTACATTATTCCTGACGCCTTTGATAAGAAGATCTGTGCCGCCGTGGCCGCCGCCGTGGCCGAGGCCGCCCGGAGGACCGGCGTGGCTCGAATCTGACGAGCGGGGACGCCGAAACCAGAACCTTGAAATCCGGATCCTGCCGAGGCGGGGTCCGGGTTTTTACTATGAGAGGAAATGCTTTTATGATACGGTATCTGCAAAAGGGCATGCTTTTGCTGGCCGCGTGCCTGCTGCTGGCCGGATGCGGCGGGGCAGGAGGCCCCTCTTCCTACCCGACTACAACGGCCCCATCTATGCCGTCAGTCTCAGCGGCTTTACCCTCGTCGGCCGCATCAGCCCTATCCTCCGCTCCTGCGGAAGATGCCGGCCCGGCGCCGGACACAAGCCCCGGCGGCGAGTCGGCTGCGGCGGATACGGCCCCCAACGAGGCGGAAAAAAAGATCGACATCTTCGCCCCCTATCGGAAACGGGCGGAAGAAAAGCTTTTGACCATGACCTTGGAGCAGAAGATCGGTCAGTTGCTGCTCGTGCGCTGTCCAACCGAGGGGACGGAAAATATGATCCGGGAGCTGCAACCCGGCGGACTGGTGCTCTTCGGCCGGGATTTTGCCGATAAATCCGCAGAAGAGGTACGCCAGACGCTGGAAAGCTATCAGGAGGCCGCCATCACGCCCTTGCTTCTTGCCACCGACGAGGAGGGCGGCACGGTCTGCCGGGTAAGCAGCAACCCAAAGC
>DXVY01000165.1 GCA_019417145.1 Clostridiales bacterium | reverse complement strand
CTCGTGAAGATCGCAGGCAACCAGTTGTCCCCTGTCCTCCATGCGCTGGGCGACGGTAAAGCTCTTGCCCCCCGGCGCGGCGCACAGATCCAAGATCCGTTCCCCCGGCTGCGGGTCCAGAAGGGCGACGCAGTATTGGGAAGCCAGGTCCTGCACATGAAACAGTCCCCTTATGTAAAGGGGATTGCTTTCCACGCCGCCCGGCGCGGTCAACCCAAGGGCGTCCTCCAGGCCGGCGGGCCGAACCGCGATTCCCGTCTCCTCCAGGTTCTGGGCCAGCGCCGGGCAGGTGGTTTTCAGGGTGTTCACCCGGATATATACCGGCGGCGTCCGCAGGGAATCCTCCAGAAAGCCCCTGGCCGCCGCCTCGCCGTAGTCTCCTTTGAGGTTCTGGGCCAACCAGGGCGGGCAGGCGTACCGGATGGAAAGGGCCTCGGGGCTGTCGCCGGCGGGAAGCTCCCAGCCTTCCTTTTTTCTGCTGGCGGCCCGCAGCGCGGCGTTGCACAGGCCGGCCGCCCGATTCTCCCGGGAGGCCTTGACCAGCTCCACCGTCTCATTGACCGCCGCCGAATCGGGCACCTTGTCCATATACAAAATCTGATACAGCCCCAACCGCAGGCACTCCCGCACATAGGGGGAAAGCCTGCCCCTGACGCATTCCCGCAGATAATAGTCCAGGGTGATCCGCCGTTCCAGCACGCCGTAAAACAGGGCGGTTGCAAAGGCCTTATCCTCGGCCGACAGCGCCGCCCGCCGCAGCACGCCGTCCAGCGCCAGATTGGAGTACCCCTCGCCCAGTTCCACCCTGAGCAGGGCATGCAGCGCCGCCCGCCGGGCGGAAGGGCGCTGCCCGTTGGACGCCATAGAAATCATTCCCTCCGGTTTCCGCCTGTAAAGCGGATGATATAGTAAAGCAGGGTCAGCAGGGACTGGAGCATGGCCGCCACATAGGTCATGGCCGCGGCGGTCAGCATCTTTTTGGCGCCGGCCCGCTCCTCCTCGCCGAGCATCCCGCTTTCCTTTATGCTGGCAAGGGCCCGCCGGCTGGCGTTGAATTCCACCGGCAGGGTGACCAGCTGAAACAAAAAGGCAAAGGAGAAAAGAATCAGGCCCCCGTAGATCAGCACAGGAAAGTTGAAAGCCGCCCCCAAAACCAGGATCAACCCGCCCAAAGAGGGGCCGTAGCTGGACAGGGGCAGGATGGCCCGCCGGGCCTTGATGCCGGCGTATCCGGTGGCGTACTGGACCGCGTGTCCCGCCTCGTGGGCGGCGATGCCCACCGACGCGATGCTGGGCGTCAGATAGACCTCCCTGGACAGGCGGATAACGTTGGCCCGGGGATCATAATGGTCGGACAGCCGTCCGTCCACCATCTCAATCCGGACATGACTGAGCCCCGCCGCATCCAATACGATGCGGGCGGCGTCGCATCCGGTCAGCCCCCGCCGGTTATAGATCTTGGAATAGCGATTGTAGCTGGATTTGACCCAGATTTGAGTCGCCACCACCAGCGCCAGCGCGGGAAGCAGAAAAAGAAAATATAGGGGATCAAAGTAATAGAACATGGGCATAGAAAATGCATCCTTTCCGGGCGGCGTCCGCCCCGTGATCGGTAAGATAAAGCAGCCCTGCCGCCGGCAGGGAAAAGCCAAGCTCTACCCCAGCATCGTTCCCACAACCACCGGCCTCCCCCGCAGCAGCTCGGCCGCGGTCATGGGTCGTTTGCCCTCCAGCTGCACCCGTACAAGCTCCAGCGCCGTATTCTTCCCGCAGGCCACCACCAACCGCCCGTCGGCGCAGACCACCTGCCCCGGCCGGCCGGAAAAGCCGTCGGCCGTTCGCGTCTCCAACACCTTCAGCCGTCGGCCGTCCATCTGGGTATAGGCCGCCGGCCAGGGATAGAAGCCCCGGGTCAGGTTATGCAGCGTCTCGGCCGTTTGGGTAAAATCCAGCCGGCCCATCTCCTTGCGGATGATAGGGGCCTTGGTGGCCAGGGCCTCGTCCTGCTTTTCCGGGGTGATGCCGCCCTTCTCCAATCCCGCCAGCGTGTGCACGATCAACTCCGCCCCCATGGCGGACAGCCGGTCATGCAGGTCCTCGGCCGTCTCCTCCGGGCCGATGGGCGTGACGGCCCTTTCCAGCATATCGCCGGTGTCCATCCCCTGCGCCATAAGCATGGTGGTCACGCCGGTCTCCCTGTCGCCGCAGACGATGGCCCACTGAATGGGTGACGCGCCCCGGTGCCGGGGCAGCAGCGAGGCGTGGACATTGACGCAGCCCAGCGGCGGTATATCCAGGATGTCGGCCGGCAGGAGCTTGCCGTAGGCCACCACCACGATGACGTCGGGGGCGATCTCTTCCAGCAGCCGCGCCGCCTCCCCGTCCCGCAGGGTGGCGGGCTGGTATATTTTGTATCCATACGCCTGCGCCTTGACCTTGACCGGCGGCGGCGTCAGGGCGTAGCCCCTCCCCTTGGGCTTATCCGGCTGGGTGAAAACGGCGGCGATTTCATGTCCCGCATCCTTAAGCGCCGTCAGACAGGGCACGGCAAAATCCGGCGTGCCCATAAATACGATTTTCATAAGTAGCCTCCCGGTTTTCTATACGCTCCCGGTCCCGGCAACCGTCCCGGGCCGTCTATTCCACATCCTTTACGTAGCGGATGACATGGCTTCTGAAAAGGATGCCGTCCAGATGGTCGATTTCGTGACACAGGGCCCGGGCCTTCAGGTCTTCGCCGGTCAGGGTGAATGTCTTGCCGAACCGGTCCTGTGCCCTCACCGTAACCCGCTTGGGCCGCCGGGTGACGCCCCAGTCTCCGGGGCAGGACAGGCAGCCCTCCAGCTCCTCCTGGACGCCCTCCCTTTGGATGACCTCGGGATTGACAAGCTCGATGACTCCCTCTCCCACGTCCACAATACAGACGCGGCGAAGCATACCCACCTGTGGCGCGGCCAGGCCGCAGCCCTCGGCCTTTTTCAGGGTCTCGGCCATGTCGTCCAAAAGGCTCCAGAGCCTCTGGTCAAACTTCTCCACCGGCCGGCAGACCTTGGTCAAGATCTCGTCGCCCTCCTGCACGATATTTCGAATCGCCATAAAAAAACCTCCAATCAAAAAACCGCCCGTACCAGCGGACCCTATTTCTCATGTTTTAGTATACTACATTTCCCCCCGCATAAGCCCACTTTTTGCGTCTTAAATGTAAATCTTTTAATAATTTTGCAGGGCGCGACCCCTTTCTACAGAATGCCCTCCGGATTCATATCCAAAAAGGCCGACGCCTTTTTGGCGGAGAATTCCCGGCCGAACCTTTCCAGGCACAGCCGCATCATCTCCCGGAACCGGGCGGTGTTTCTGCACTTGATCAGCATCCGGTAGCGGTATTTATTGCTGACCTTGGGAACCGTAGCCGGGGATGGCCCCAGCACCATGACCCGCACGTCGGCATACGCGTGCGCCGTCAGCCCCTTGATCTGATCCAAAAACCAGAGGGCGCCCTCCTTAGCCGCCTCCTTGTCCTCGGAGACAAAGCCCGCCAAACCTATGTCACAATAGGGGGGATAGACCATCAGCTTCCGGTTCAGGATCTCCTGCTCGTAGAAAGCGTCGTAGTCCTGGGCCTGGGCCAGCCGGATGATCGCGTTATCGGGGTTCACGGTCTGGATGACCGCCATGCCCGGCTCCTCTCCCCGGCCCGACCGGCCCACCACCTGGGTCAAAAGGGAAAAGGCGCGCTCAAAGCCCCGGTAATCCTCCGCATACATGGCCTGGTCGGCGCTCAGGACCCCCACCAGGGTGACCCGGGGAAAGTTCAGGCCCTTGGCCACCATCTGGGTGCCCAACATCAGGTCGTACTCCCCTGCCGCAAAGGCCGACAAATGCTTTTCATAGGCGTCCCGCCGCATGGTGGAATCGGCGTCCATACGCAGAATCCGAGCCTGGGGAAACAGGACCGAAAGCTCGTCCTCCACCCGCTGGGTGCCAACACCGGCGTAGCGGACGTGCCGGCCGCCGCAGGCGGGGCAGACCTCCGCATAGGGCTGGGAATAGCCGCAGTAATGGCACATGAGCCGCCCATTGGCCGCGTGATAGGTCATGGAGATGGAACAGTGGGGACAGGTGAGCACATGTCCACAGGACCGGCAGGATACAAAGGTGTTGTACCCCCGCCGGTTGAGCAGCAAAATAGCCTGTCCGCCCCCGTCCAGGGTCTGCCGCAGCCGGTCCAAAAGGAAGCCGCTGACGGCCGCCGTGTTGCCGTCGGACAGCTCCTCCCGCATATCCACCGTCACCACCTGGGGCAGAACTGCCGCGCCGTATCGCTTGGGAAGCCGGCAGAGGGCATACCGTCCGGCCCGGGCCGCCGTAAAGCTTTCGATGCTGGGCGTGGCCGAAGCCAGCACCAGCAGGCCGCCGTGATAGGCGCAGCGGAAGCGGGCCACGTCCCGGGCGTGAAAACGGGGGCTGGATTCCGATTTGTAGGTGTGCTCCTGCTCCTCGTCCATAATAATGAGCCCCAAATCGTCAAAGGGGGCGAAGACGGCCGAACGGGTGCCTATGGCAATCCGGGCCTCCCCCCTTTTGACCCGCTTCCATTCGTCCATCCGCTGTCCCAGGGACATGGCCGAATGGAATACCGCCACCTGCTTAC
>DXVY01000164.1:1837-4691 GCA_019417145.1 Clostridiales bacterium | reverse complement strand
CGTCAGGAGATCATCAGGCGGTATTTCGATAAGGAGAAAAAGGGTTTTGCCTATGCATATCGCTTTCCCGGCTGGCATAAGGTATTGCAGGCGGCCGGCCGGGTCATTCGGGACGAGGAGGACAAGGGCGTGGTATTGCTCATTGACGACCGCTTTGCAACCGGCGCCTACCGGATCCTGTATCCCCCCCATTGGCGGCATATGCGGCGGGTGGAGGATGCCGACGGGCTGTCCAAGACCCTGGCCGCCTTTTGGAATGGTTGAAATGCCATTATGTCTATTGCACATAAATATAAAATAAATATATTGAAATCGGTTGATATTGCATATATCGTGTGGTATAATAACAGCAAAGCGGTGGATATGCCCCTTTTAAAGGGGCCCTATTCGGGCGTGGCCGGGCCGTTTTGTGGGGGAGCAGGCCCAACCTGCCGCGTTGACCGGCGGGCAGCCTGTGGGTCTGGCGCGTCGGAGCCCAAACGAAACCCGGCATTGTCGGCCGGTAAAGGGGCGGGCGTCCGCATGTAAGCGAAAGGAGTGGATGGTTTATGAATTCCAATCGTGTGATCACCTTGTCCAGGCAGTTGGGAAGCGGCGGCAGGGAAATCGGCCGGTTGCTGGCCGAGCGGCTGGGCTATCCCTTTTACGACAAGGAGCTGCTGGTCGAGGCGGCTAAACAGAGCGGCCTGAGCCGGGAGGCGTTCGAGGAGGCGGACGAAAAACCCACCAATAGCTTTCTCTACTCCCTTTCGGTGGGCAGCCATATGATGAGCGGCGCCTATACCGACTACTCCCAGTTTCTCACCAACGACCAGCTCTTTTTGCGGCAGGCCGAGACCATCCGCCGCATCGCCGACAGCGGGCCCTGCGTCATTGTAGGCCGCTGCGCCGATTATGTTTTGCGAGAATATCCCGGTCTTCTGAGCATCTATATCCACGCCGATCTGGGGGTGCGGGTCAAACGCATCATGCGGCAGGAGGGTCTGAGCGAGGAGAAGGCCAGGAGCTATGTGCAGAAGGCCGACAAGAAGCGGGGTAACTATTACAATTTTTATACGGGCAAGGATTGGAGCCGGGCGGACAGCTACGATATCTGCATTGATTCGGGCAAACTGGGCATCCAGGGAACCGAGCGACTGATTGAGGAGATTGTACGGCTGACCGACGGACCTGATCCCGCCAAGTAGAGACAACCGTCGGGCAGCTTCTGTCCGGCGGCTGGTTTTTCTCTTGGTATGGCATGAGAGACGCATTCTTCGCATAAGGATAAATAAGAAGCGGGGCAAGCCCTGTGTATCATGACGCGGAGGTGCGCAAAATGCCGATTAAAAGGATTACCAGTCTGGCGCTATGTCTTCTTTTAAGCCTACCCATGACCGTGTGGGGGGACGAGGTCATACCGGCCGGCGGCCGGGAGGAGGCCGAGCTCAAGGGTATCGCCACAGAGTATTATTCCGAAGATTTAATGGAACCGCTGGAGGAGATTGCCGAGACGGCCACCGAGCCCGGTACCAATTTGGACCTTCCCGCCAAAGGGGCGGCTCTGATGGAGGTGTCCACCGGCCGACTGCTATACGAACAGGACGCCCATCAGCAGCTGGCGCCGGCCTCGATCACTAAGGTCATGTCTTTGCTGCTGATTATGGAGGCCATCGACCGGGGGCAGTTCGGACTGGATACGGTGGTAACCGCCAGCGATTACGCTTGTTCCCTGGGCGGTTCCCAGATATGGCTGGAGCCGGGGGAGACCATGACGGTGGATGAGCTGCTGAAGGCGACGGCGGTGGCCTCGGCCAACGACGCCACCGTGGCGCTGGCCGAGCTGGTGGCCGGCAGCGAGGAGGGCTTTGTGGAGCGTATGAACCAGCGGGCGCAGGAGCTGGGCATGCAGGATACCCATTTTGTCAATTCTACCGGCCTGGACGCCGAGGGGCACATGACCTCGGCTTATGACGTGGCGATTATGTCCAGGGAGCTGATCCAGCACGAGCTGATCAAGAATTACTCCACCATCTGGATGGATTCCCTGCGGGGCGGCCAGTCCAGCCTGGTCAATACCAATAAACTGGTTCGCTTTTATCCGGGCGCCACGGGGCTGAAAACCGGCACCACCAGCCAGGCCGGAAGCTGCCTCGCGGCCACGGCCCAGCGGGACGGCATGGAGCTGGTGGCCGTGGTGCTGGGGTGTCCCACCAGCAACGACCGTTTTAACAGCGCCAGAAAGCTGCTGGATCACGGCTTTGCCAATTGGGCCCGGGTTACCGTGTCGGTGGACGAGGCGCTGCTGGCGCCCGTTCCGGTGCGAAAAGGGATGGCTTCCTCGGTTTCGGTCCATATAGAGGAAATGGACAGCATCCTGGTTCCCAAGGGCCGCCAAAGCGACCTTGTGCAGAATGTGGATATGCTCAGTGAAATAGAAGCGCCGGTTTACCAGGACCAACAGCTGGGACAGATTCGGCTGACCTTGGACGAGGAGGAAGTGGGCTGCATCAATATCCTGGCGGGCGAAACGGTGGAACGGCTGACCTTCAGTCGGGCGGTGGGCAGGCTGCTGCGCGCATTGTTCACCCTATAGGAAAAGGCCCGGACGGAGATTTGTGCGATCATTCGGGAAATCTGTGAATTTTGTATTAAATTTTGTATTCGTCCTTTTACGGTTGCAAAGATTCATGGAATATTGTAATATATAGGAAAGGAAAACGGCGGCTGAGACAGGCGCTGTTTGACAAGAATTTCAAGGAAAGCGGCGATGTGCATGGCAGTGAAGTTTATCAGCAAATACGCGGCCGGTTTTATTAGGGAAAACGATCTTGCCGGCATGGCTCCTCTGGTGGCGGCCGCCCATGAGCAGCTC
>DXVY01000164.1:0-1827 GCA_019417145.1 Clostridiales bacterium | reverse complement strand
GGGCAGCGGACTGGGCAACGATTTTCTGGGCTGGCTGGATCTTCCGGTCGATTACGACAAGGATGAGTTTGCCCGCATCCAGGCCGCCGCGGCCCGCATCCAGGCGGACAGCGACGTCTTGGTGGTCATCGGCATCGGCGGGTCCTATCTGGGGGCGCGGGCGGCCATTGAGTTCCTCCGTTCGCCGTATTACAACAATTTGAAAAAGGATACCCCCGATATCTATTTTGCCGGCAACGGCATCAGCGGCTCGGCTTTGGCCGACCTTTTGAAAATCTGCGAGGGCAAACGGGTTTCGGTGAACATCATCTCCAAGTCGGGCACCACCACCGAGCCGGCCATCGCCTTCCGGGTATTCCGGGAGCTGCTGGAGCGGCAATACGGGGAGGCCGAGGCCGCCCGGCGTATCTACTGCACCACCGACAAGGCCAGGGGCACCCTGAAGCAGCTGGCCGATCAGAAGGGATATGAGACCTTCGTCATCCCCGACAATGTGGGCGGGCGCTTTTCGGTGCTGACGGCGGTGGGGCTGTTGCCCATCGCCGTGTCGGGGGCGGATATCGCCGCGTTGATGCGGGGCGCCGCGGACGCCAGAGAGGCGTATAAGGATCCTGATCTGGCTGTAAACCCATGTTATCAGTACGCCGCTTTGCGCAACGCCTTTTATAACAAGGGCAAGGCCGTGGAACTGTTGGTCAGCTATGAGCCCCGTTTTACCATGATGGCCGAGTGGTTCAAGCAGTTGTACGGCGAGAGCGAGGGCAAGGACCACAAGGGGATATTCCCGGCGTCGGTCACCTTCTCCACCGACCTGCACTCCATGGGTCAGTTCATCCAGGACGGCAGCCGGATCATGTTTGAAACCGTGGTCACCATTGGCGACTGTGGCGGCGACGTGACCATTCAAAAGGATGAGACGGATGGAGACGGTCTGAACTTCCTGGCCGGCCGGCCCATGTCCTATGTGAATGAGAAGGCCTTCCAGGGCACCGTTTTGGCCCATACCGACGGGGGCGTGCCCAATCTTGTCATTCATATGGATAAGGCCGATGAGGAGGACCTCGGGCGGCTGATCTATTTCTTTGAAAAGGCCTGCGCCATCTCGGGCTATCTCTTAGGGGTCAATCCCTTTGACCAGCCCGGCGTGGAGAGTTATAAAAAGAATATGTTTGCCCTGCTGGGCAAGCCGGGCTACGAATCCCAAAAGGCGGCGCTGGAGGCCCGCCTGGAAAAGTAGCCGCCGGCCGGATGGGGAAAATACAGGCAGCAACCGCCTTGGGCGGATGAAAATAGCAGAAGGAGCTGATCGCAATGATTCAACTGATTATCGGCAAAAAGGGTTCGGGGAAAACCAAGCGCTTGATCGACGCCGTCAATGGCGCGGCGGAGCGGTCCAATGGCAACGTAGTATGCGTGGAGCAGGGGCCCACGTTGACCTATAGCATCAGTCATAAGGTTCGTCTGGTGGACACCACGGTATATGGGATCGCCGGATATGAGGCGTTTTACGGGCTGTTGGCCGGCATCTGCGCGGGCAACTATGACGTCACCGATATTTTTGTGGACGCCACCCTGCGCATCGGCGGACGGGATTATAAGGCTCTGACCAGCTTTATCCAGCGGGTGGAGAAACTTTCTAAGGAGAGCGATACGGTCTTCACCTTTACTGTTTCCTGTGATGAGAGCGAGCTGCCGGCTGAACTTTTTGAAACGGCCCAGAAAATCTGACGTAAAGGATTCGATACGATAGTAATGATCCGGCGGGAGGACCCTCCCGCCGGACGTTTGCTGTACGCCGCACGACGTCTGCATTTTGCCGCAGGGGGA
>DXVY01000163.1 GCA_019417145.1 Clostridiales bacterium | reverse complement strand
CCCTGGCCCTGCCCGACACCAGCCTATTGCAGTTTGGCGAGCGGCGGACGGGCAACTGGTCCTTTGACTATAAGTCGGAGAACCCCTATATTTACAGCTATGTGATGAACAACATGTGGCAGACCAACTTCCAGGGCGACCAGCCGGGCGCGGTGACCTTCACCTACGCCATCTCCACCAACAAGGGAGAGGGCATGGAGGATACGGCCCGGTTCGGCTGGGAGGTAAGCTATCCCTTGCAGGCCACGGTGATCGCCGGCGCCCAGGCGGGCAGCGCGGCGGCCAGCGACAGCTATCTTGACATAGACAACGAGAACGTGCAGCTGACCACCATGAAGACGGCGGAAGCCAACGACGACGGCATGATCCTGCGGTTCCATGAAATCGGTGGCAGCGAGACGGGGAAGGTGACGGTGACCCTGCCCTTCCAGGTAGAAAGCGTAACCGAGACCAACGTCATCGAGGAGGATATGGAGCAGGTGGCCGGCGCGGGCAACACCTTTACCTTTGAGATGACCCCCTATGACATAAAGACCTTCCGCATCCGGTTTGGCGACGCCCCCGGAAAGGTGGAGAGCCTGACCGCTGTGACCACCGGAGAGAGCACCCTGCAGAACCTTTCCACGTCGGCCACGGCTACGGCCTCCAGCGAATTCAGCGCGGAGTATGCCGCATCCAACGCCTTAGAACTTTCCAACGGCAAGGAGTGGGCCTCCAGCAACCAGACCACGGCCACCATCCGGCTGGCCTGGGATGAAGCGGTGGAAATCGGCAGCTTTGCCCTGGCCGATCGCCCCAACGGCGTGGATAACGTGCAGAGCGCTACCGTCACCTTCAGCGACGGCAGCAAGGTGGAGGTAACCGATATCGACCCGGCCGGCAAGGTGCAAATGGTCACCCTGGATGAGACCAAGACCATCACCTGGGCAGAGGTGGAAATCCGCTGTGAGAAGGCCAGCAATATCGGCCTGGCGGGCATAGAATTCTACGCGCCCGGCGGGGAAGCGGCGGCCACCGAGGGCACCCAGTTGACCTGGGAGCCGGTGGAGGGCGCCCTGTATTACGAAATCTTCCGCAGCGCCGACCCGAATTTCACGGCCGGCAGCGGCAACTATCTCGCCTCCTCCCAGCGGACCCAGTATTTTGACACCCAGGTTCCCGGCGGCCTGTCCCAGCCCTATTACTATCAGGTGCGGGCGGTAGGCGCCGGCGCCAAGGGCGCGGCTTCGGACGCCGTGCAACAGGTCGTGGAGGGCCAGGGGGAAATCGAGATCCCCGACCTACCCGAGAACCCCGAAGAGCCCGAGATGGTCATTATCACACCTGTAAGCGTCCAGACCGGCAACAGCTATAATAACAAGAGCGCCGACGTCGCCATCAACGGCAGCGGCTTGACCGGCGAGGGACTGGACGCCGTGCATGACAATCAGGCCCAGGGCGACTCCATGTGGTATACCAACGGCAATCCCGGCGACACCGCCTGGATCCAGATCAATTTCAATAAGGCCTATCCTCTGGATGAAATGTATATCTGGAACATGAACCAGCAGAACAGTTCCGACCGGGGCCTGAAAAATATTAAGATCCAGTACAGCCCCGACGGGGTAATTTGGTACGACTTACAGCCCGAAGCCGACATGACCTTTGCCGAGGAGGGCGCGGAGGGCTATCCCTTCCAGCTGGCCCGGGCCAGCGGAGAGAGCGGGCAGGCGGCCACCAACCTGAACGACGGCAAAAACACCCCTGTCCGCTTCGGCGGCGCGCTGGCCAAGCACGTGAAGATCACCGCCCATCCCGAGAACGGGGTCGGCTCCTGGGGCGGCGAGTACTTCGGCCTCAGCGAAGTGCGCTTCACCACCACATCCTCCGCCTTCACCCCCTTTGAGAACGGTATTCTCAATCCTGTGAGCGCGCAGGCCGGCAGCTGGTATGCCAACCAGAGGCCTACCCTGACCATCAACGGCAGCGGTTTGACCGGCGAGGGGCTGGATGCTGTGCATGACAATCATGGAAACGCCCATACCATGTGGCATACCGAGGCCAATCCCGGCGAAAACGCCTGGGTGCAGATCAATTTTGACAGGGCCTATCCCCTGGATGAGCTGTATATCTGGAACATGAACCAGTCGAACAATATCGGACGGGGCCTGAAAAATGTCAAGATCCAGTACAGCCCCGACGGCGTAGCTTGGTACGACCTACAGCCCGAGGCCGGCATGACCTTTGCCGGGGAGAGCCCGGAGGGCTATCCCTTCCAGCTGGCCCAGGGGAGCGGTCAGCCTGATATGCCGGCCACCAATCTGAACGACGGGAACAACACCCCCATCCGCTTCGGCGGTGTGCTGGCAAAGCATGTAAAGATCACCGCCCATCCCGACGCGGGCGTAGGCTCCTGGGGCGCGGAGTACTTTGGCCTCAGCGAGGTGCGGTTTACTGTGAAAACCTCTGAGGGCGCCGGCCTGACCGTGCAAAACGAGGCCCCCGAGGCCCCTGTCATCAACGCCACGCCCCGACTGGGCACCCGGGTGGACCTGGATTGGGCGCCTGTGTACGACGATGTGAAGCTGGATCATTATGAGATCTACCGGGACGGCGCGCTGATCGGCAAGACCCTGGACGCCTATCTCTGCACCTACCGGGATAAGACGGCCCAGCCCAACACCACCTATACCTATACGGTCAAGGCGGTGGACACGGCGGGCAACGGGACCATGAGCGCCCCGGTCAGCGTAAAGACCATGGACAGCCTGGCGGCCACTCTGTCCGACCTCACCGTTTCCATGGGCACCCTGACCCCCGGCTTTACCTCTGACAACCGGTTCTATTCTCTGAACCTGGGCGACAACTTCGGCCGGTTTGACGGCGTGACCGTAACGGCCACGGCCACCGATGCGGATGCCACAATCTATGTAAACGGCGTGGAAACGGCCAGCGGCGCCGAATCCGCCCTGGTTCCCTTGGCGGAGCCCGGCGACCAGGTGGTCATCCGGGTAGTGGAAGGGGAGGCCTCTAAGGTCTACACCCTTACGGCCGGCACCGACGCCCCCATCCTCACCGCTGTGGACGCCACCGCCGGCAGTCAGTTTGACAACCAGAAGCCGACCCTGATTATCGACGGCAACGGCTTGACCGGCGAGGGCCTGGACGCCGTGCACGACAATAACGGCAACGCCTTCTCCATGTGGCATACCAATGCGAATCCCGGCGGCGACGCCTGGGTGCAGATCGATCTGGGGCAGGCCTATCCGCTGGACGAGATGTGGGTCTGGAACATGAACCAGCAGAACAATATCGGCCGGGGCTTAAAGAATGTCAAGATCGAGTATTCGACCGACGGCAATACCTGGCAGGCGTTGCAGCCCGAGGCGGGCATGACCTTTGCCGACAGCCCGGCCGGCTATCCCTTCCAGTTTGCCCAGGGCACCGGTGAAAACGGTATGCCGGCCACCAACCTGAACGACGGTAAGAACACGCCGGTCCGGTTCCAGGGCGCAGTGGCCCGATATGTAAAGATCACTGCCCATCCGGAGGCGGGCGTAGGCTCCTGGGGCGACGTGTATTTCGGCCTGGCCGAGGTGCGCTTTACCCAGCAACTGGAGCTGGAAGATATTGTGGAGGTCGAATCCATTGCCGTGTCGGCCGAGGGCGGCGCGCAGGAGATCACCGTTCCCGGCGGCAGTCTGCAAATGTCCGCAGAGGTAAGCCCTGAAAACGCCACCAGGAAGCAGGTGGCCTGGAGCATCGCAAACCCGGAGGATAACGTGGCGGCCATTTCGGCCGACGGCCTGCTCACCGCCCGGCGCAACGGAACCGTGGAGGTTGTAGCCACAGCCATTGACGGTTCGGGCGTCACCGGCACGGCCACCATTAAGGTTTCCGGCCAGCCCAGGGTACTCACCGGCGTAACCACCCGTGCCGGCGACAATTACGACGCCGACCGCTCGTCGGTCAGCGTCACGGACGATTCGGGTATGTCCGGTGTGGGATCGGTCTATGATCTGGCGGGCAACGACCAGCATGGCATCGGCATGTGGCATACGGGCGCCAACCCCGGCATCGGCGCCTGGATCGAATTTGATCTGGGAAGCGTCCGGTCGGTGGGCCAGATGTGGATCTGGAACATGAACCAGAACAATAACCTGGATCGCGGCCTAAAGAATGTGAAGATTGAATACCGTTCCGCTATGACCGAGGAATGGACGGCGCTGAAGGGTACGGGCACCGGCGAATACGACTTTACCCTGGCCCAGGGCACCGGCGAAAACGGCATGGCGGCCACCAACCTGATCGACGGCCAGCCGGTGGAGCTGAACCTTTCCACCCGCTTTATCCGCATCACCGCCGACCCGGTATCCGGTCAGGGCAACTACGGCAGCGATTACTACGGCCTCAGCGAGGTCCGCTTCACCGCAGGCGGGGACAGCGAGGATCCGGAGACCGTGCTGGAGGAGGCCAAGGCGGCGGCCGAAGAGGCGCTGAAGGATCTGCAGGTATCCAACCATACCACGGCCGATGAAATCTTGTCCGCCGTCGTGGAGGCGATAGAGGGCAGTGACGTGGACGTGTCCTGGAAGGAACCCTTCACTCTGGAGGAGGCTACCGAAGAGGCGGCCGGCTCGATTACAGGTTCCCTGGAACTCCGCTTTGACGGGATGAGCGTGGTTCTGCCCGTTTCGCTCACCATTCCCAAGCTGACCGAGTCCATCGTCCCCGGCGACCTGGATAAGGATGGCGAGGTAACCATCGCCGACGTGATGG
>DXVY01000162.1 GCA_019417145.1 Clostridiales bacterium | reverse complement strand
CCTGGCCTTCACCCACTTCCAGCCGGCCCAGCCCACCACCGTGGGCAAGCGGGCCTCCCTATGGCTCTATGATCTGGTACTGGACCTGGACGAGCTGGAGCACCGACTTTCTTCCATGCGGCTGTTGGGTTGCAAGGGTACCACAGGCACCCAGGCCAGCTTTATGGAGCTGTTCGAGGGTGACCACGAGAAGATTCGGGCGCTGGATCAAAAGATCGCCGAGAAGATGGGCTTTGCAAGCACCCAACCGGTGTCTGGGCAGACCTACGCCCGCAAGGTGGACAGCCTGGTTCTCAATGTTCTAAGCGGCATCGCCCAGTCGGCCATGAAGTTTTCAAACGACCTGCGTCTGCTCCAACACCTCAAGGAGGTGGAGGAGCCCTTTGAAAAGAACCAGATCGGCTCCTCGGCCATGGCCTATAAACGCAATCCCATGCGCTCGGAGCGCATCTCTTCCCTCGCCCGCTACGTCTTCATCGACGCGCTGAACCCGGCAGTGACCGCGGCCACCCAGTGGTTCGAGCGAACCCTGGACGATTCGGCCAACAAGCGCATCAGCGTGCCGGAGGCCTTCCTGGCGGTGGACGCTATTCTCAACCTGTATATCAATGTGGTGGACGGCCTGGTAGTCTACCCCAAGGTCATCGAACAGCGGCTTCGAAAGGAATTGCCCTTCATGGCCACCGAAAACATCATGATGCACGCCGTGAAGCTGGGAGGCGATCGGCAGGAGCTCCATGAGCGGGTACGGCAGCATTCCATGGCCGCCGCCAAAAGGGTCAAGGAAGAAGGCTTGGAGAACGACCTGGTGGACCGTATCGCAGGCGATCCCATCTTCGGCATGACCCGGGAGGATATCCTGAAGGTGTTGGAGCCGGCCAACTTTGTAGGCCGCTCGGGCAAACAGGTGGAGGAATTCATACAGGATACGGTCCGGCCTATTCTGGACCGCTACGCAGACGAGCCTTGGGTAGAGGTGGAAATCAACGTATAAGCCCTCTTTTTGGTCGTCGGAAATTCATAGGCTTTGGTGTGGATTCCCACGGGCGATCCAATGAGCAGCTTGGTTTTTATGCGCTGAAAGAAAAGTCAAGCCCTCCCTCTTAGGGTGGATTGAGGAGCGGCCGATAAGACCGAATCAAAACCACTTGTTAAACGCGTGGTATGCACAAGCCCTGAAAGGGCATAATACCGGCCGGCCTCTTAAGAAGCACCGAATTTTATTCACTTGCATCACTTGCCCCACAGCCCGTAAACGGGCGATTTGCTGTCCTAACGAAAGCTTTCTTATTTTCAGAAGGTTGCTGTTAGCAGCTCGTTTCGCTCGATGCTCGAAGCTAAAGCTTTTTACGGGGCACCTCCACCGCCAGAGCCGGGGGTTTCTGAAAGTCATGACCAGCCCTAAGAGGGGTGGCATGACAAGCGGCCTATAAGGCCTTAACAAAAGCCAGCGCCTAAAAAGCGCTGGCTTTCACTATAGTTTTTCGCCGGCCACGACAAAGGCCGGGGCCTTTTACGTTCCGACAGAACCACGGGCATTTGACGATTTGTTGCGGCCGTCGAAACGGCGCGCAAAAAAAGATCCTGCACGACAGACTCGCCGTGCAGGACCCTTGCTATTGTGTTTTGCGGATGCCCTTCCACTTGGAGCGGTCGAACCGCTTTTCGCTCATATTCAGAGCTTTTATTCCACTGGACCGCATCTCTATGAGCAATTAAAACATCGGTATCACCTAATTGAATAATCTTTTCCCGCGGCTAATGAAACCTGGCATCACATCTTATAAGACCTAATGCTATTTTCTGACTTCATTATGCAGCGGAGCCACCAGACTCCTCATCCGCAACTGCATCCACCTCGCCAGTTCTCACCTTGAAGATAAACACACGGCCGCAGGATTCAGGGCTGCTTCCTTCTTAGTACATTGGACCCACCCCAATAAATATTGATATCAAACGGCTTTACCGCTGTATAAGGCATGCAACAAGCTATCTGTATATCCCGCTTATCTTTCTGCATTTTGCTCTGTGTCTACTTATGATGCAGACGCTGTATCAGACTTTACCAACCATCTGTTTCACAGTTCGTTCCAGCCGGTTACTATTACTGCCCAACATTCGAATAAAAATTTGTATGCGCAGTTTAAATTTACCTTGCAGACGATTTCCCGCTTCATCCGGTTTTTCAAGTCCATACGGAATCAAATGAAAAGCGAAGCCATTTGGTCATCTGCTTCTTTGTTTCCCAGCATATTCTTTGCGCAGCAGAAGCAGCGGTATGAAAAGCAGAGATGTTTGTTGCGCCCTCCGGCGTCAGACCATCGAAAAACGGTTATTGCTGCATTTATCCGGGTCTACACGATTACATCAATTGCCCGCCTCATATCCTTTTTGTCCAGGCTATTGTCTTCTGGCTTTGCGCCTTGCGTCTCCAGCTTGATCATAGGGGTGTCCGGGCCTTTGATTCGTGGGATCCTTATGCGTCTCCGTCGATGCTGCACGCCCGTCGGCTGCTTATTGCCGTCACAGCCGACAGCCTTTCGGCTTTCCTCGGAGGCCGCTCACCTGCTCGTCTTGTATCATAAAATCGCCTAGCTGCGATACGTCTGAGATTTCCTTTCGCTGTTATCAAAAATCAGCTGAGGCAAATCCGTCATACTCTTTGTTTGAGACTTAAGCAGGCAAGCGGCTGAAGCGGCCGATCTCCTCGTTCTGCATGGGCTTCAGCCCTCCCTTCCTATAATTCCGGAGATGCTGTAGCAACCTTCCAACTCTTTGATCTCCCCGGGCTGCTATTTCCTCTTCCGGTGTCTATAATATACCACACGTTTAGGTTATTGTCAATAGATAAATCAAAAAATAAAGAAAAAATTTTGTTCATATAGTGTTAATGATTTAATGGTTGACTAAGTCATAAAAAGAGGGTAAAATAAAAAGGTAGTGTGCAGAATTTTGCGGGACAGGCCCTTCTTGGACGCCTCTCCCCTTTGCAGGAGGTCACAATATGGAGGATGCATACAATCCCGATCTGGTGACGTTAAGCGACGATCAGGGGAATGAATATAATTTCGAGGTGCTAGACGCGGTGGAGACCGATCAGGGGCGCTATCTGGCTCTGTTGCCGGTGTACGACAAGCCGGAGGACATGGTGGAGGACAGCGGCGAGCTGGTGGTGCTCAAGGTCTTTGAGGATGGCGACGAAGAGTACTACGAAGAAATCGAGGACGACGACGAATATGAGACCGTGGCCGATATTTTCGTGGATCGCCTACAGGACGCCTTTGAAATTGAGGAAGAATCCTGAGTATGCCCTTGCGGCGCAGAGAAGCCATGTGGTATAATGGAGGCGGAGGGGATGTCCCGGACCTTTAGGTAACGCCGGACATCTGTCTATTAGCGCTATTTGCGGCCCAGAAGAGTGGGGCGTCGGCGAAATATTCTGCGCCGGTTCCACATCCGGCAAATGAATTCGGTTAGGAGCGGCCTTTGGCTTGCTGCCAGCGATCCCGGCGGTAGGGCCAAACCTTATCCGCTGCGGGCGATGCGCGCAGAGCATAGGCGGTCTTTCCGTCCCCAATATAAAAAAGGAACATGCGGCCGGCTGGATGCATAGAATGGTAACGGCGGGCCGGAAAGGTTTATCAACCTGCCCTGTTCGTGTATGTCGGCTTTTATAACCCTACAAGTCATGTAAAAGGGAGCTGTGCTCCCGCGGCGGATTGCAGACCTCCCCCCGGCTTTGACCGGACCAGGAAGAAGGGAGCGTGAACCCGCGGGGCGGGCACCCACCTGCTGTATCGCAGGTTATCATCAGCCGCCTACGGCAGGGCGGGCTACTTATAATAAAATAGCCCGCCGGACTTCGCCGGCAAGGGACACAGCCTATTGGGCCGTGTCCCTTTTTGCTGCTTTTTTAATGCGGCTGGCCAGGGATGAAAGACCATTTCTCCCCCCTGTCCGTACGACCGTTTACCGCATGACACCGGTGATCACAGGACGGCCGGCGCTTTTCAGAGACCGGGCCCCTTTTCCCGGGTTAGGACGGCCGCCGTACCATGGGGACCGGCAGGCCAAGCACGCACATGCGCCCGGATGCAGGAAAAGGGAGTAGAAATTCTGCCCGAGCGGTTTCCGCACGCGCGCTCTCCCGCGCTTCCCCAGCCGTTGGATGGAAGCCAGACACCACTCCCAGCCGGCTGCCCAAGAAAACGGACTAACCAAGGAAACGATCCCTTAGCCCGTCCCCAGGTTTAGCCGCTTTATCCCGAGCCCCTCCGGATTTTTCCGTTTTTTCCGGTTATACTAAGCAGCGAGAAAAAAGGGGACGGGAGTGATGAGAATGGCCTCTAAGGGTAAAAAGCATCTGCTGTTTACAGCGGCGGGCGGCCTGGCCGTAGGGCTGATCAACGGCCTGCTGGGCGCGGGCGGCGGTATGCTGGCCGTGCCCATATTGGCCAAAGCAGGCTTGAGCCAACGGGAAGCCCATGCCGGTTCCCTGGCCGTGATCCTGCCCCTGTCTCTTTTCAGCGCCGGGCTCTACCTTTCGGCCGGAAGGGTAGCCGTTAGTGACGCCGCCGTCTACCTTCCGGGCGGCCTTTTGGGCGCGGCGGTGGGCGCGCTGCTGCTCCGTCGGATTCCCGAAAAATGGCTCCGCCGAGTCTTTGCCCTTTTTATGATCTGGGCCGGCGTCCGGCTCTTTCTCCGATGAGCTGGGCGGCGCTGCTGGCCGGCGCACTGGCCGGGGCGGCCGGGGCCATGGGAC
>DXVY01000161.1:3433-4770 GCA_019417145.1 Clostridiales bacterium | reverse complement strand
CCCCTTGACAGGGCGCTCCTATGCGTGTATATTGTATATATCGAATATGTACAATATAGGAGGTTGGTGAGCCGGATTGGAAATTTATATCAGCAATGCCAGCGACAAGCCCATTTACGAGCAGATCGCCGAACAGATCAAAAGCATGATTCTCACCGGGGAGCTGGCCGAGGGCGCGCCTCTGCCCAGCATGCGGCTGCTGGCCAAGGAGCTGCGCATCAGCGTAATCACCACCCAGCGGGCCTACAACGACCTGGAGCGGGACGGCTTTATCGAGACGGTCACCGGCAAGGGTAGCTTTGTGGCCCAGAAGAACCTGGAGCTGGTCCGAGAGGAGCATCTCCGACGGGCTGAAGAAGCCATCCGGCAGGCGGTGGATACGGCCAAAAGCGGCGGCATCCAGCTTTCCGAGCTGGAGGAAATGCTGCGGCTGCTCTTTACCGAGGAATGAAAGGCAGGCAACATCCATGACAAACGCGATTGAACTGAAAAATCTTCGCAAATCCTATCCCGGCTTTACCCTGGAGAATATCAGCCTCACCCTGCCCGCGGGGCAGATCATGGGGTTTTTAGGGGAAAACGGGGCGGGCAAGACCACGGCCATCAAGGCCATGCTGGGGCTGATCCGACGGGACGGGGGACAGATCCGACTGCTGGGGAAAGATGTGGACCAGGACGGGGCGGCCGTGAAAAAAGCGGTGGGCGTGGTCCTGGACGACTGCCCCTTTCCCATCCTGCTGTCGGCCGCCGAGGTCGAGCGGATCCTATCCCGCATCTACGACAACTGGGATAGCCGGGTCTTTGCCGCCAGATGCCGCAGTTTGGGCCTGGACCCGCAAAAGCCGGTCAAGGAATACTCCAAGGGCATGCGGACCAAGCTGTCCCTGGCGGCGGCCCTGGCCCATCATGCCCGCCTGCTTATCCTGGACGAACCCACCAGCGGGCTGGATCCGGTGGTGCGGGAGGAGCTGTTGGATCTTTTGCGGGAATTTATCCAGGATGAAAGCCATTCCATTCTGTTTTCCTCCCACATCACCTCCGACCTGGACAAAATCGCCGACCGCGTGGCCTTCCTGCACGAGGGGCGGCTGCTCCTGTGCCAGGAAAAGGACGAGATGCTGGACGATATGGGGATCCTGCGCTGTCCCGAACGGGAGTTGGCGTTGCTCCCCCAGGGCCAGGTGGAGCGGATACGGCGGGGCGCCTTTGGCTGCGAGGCCCTGATCCGCGACCGGCGGGGCCTTGCCCGCCGCCGGCCCGGCCTGGTGATCGATCCGGCCCACCTGGAGGATATCATGCTGTTTGTGGGAAAGGGGGAAGAGGCATGAGCGGCCTTC
>DXVY01000161.1:0-3423 GCA_019417145.1 Clostridiales bacterium | reverse complement strand
GTTTTATATCAAGGGGGAAAGGCTATGAAGGGGCTGCTTTACAAGGATCTACTGAACATCTGGAAAAGCATGCGCAAGCTTTTCATCATCTTTTTCATGGTGGCGGGTATGGCCGGCCTGGCGGACCCCACTACGGGCGTGGCGGTAGGCATGCTGGTATTTATGGGCTGTAGCCTGCCCTTCAGCAGCGTGGCCATGGACGAACGCAGCGGCTGGGATCGGTTCGCCGCCGCCTCGCCCCTGCCCCGGTGGATGATCGTGGTGAGCAAGTATCTGCTGCTGCTGATCTACGGCGGGACCGCCTTTGCCCTCAGCCTGGCCCTGACCGCCATAAGCTGCGCCGTGCACAGGCTTCCTTTAACGGCAGAGATGTTCATTCCCCATGTGCTGGTGCTGGCCGTCGCCCTGCCGGCCCCATCCCTGACCCTGCCCCTTGTCTTTAAATTCGGCAGCGAAAAGGGCCGTCTGTTTCTTTTTGTCATCGTCCTTGGACTTTGCGTGCCTTTTCTTATGCTGACCACCCTTTTCGGGGACGCCATCCAGGTCTGGATAACCGCCTATTCCCACCTTCTTCCGCTCCTGTTTGGCGTAGGCGGGACCTTGCTGGCGCTGCTGATTGTGGGAGGCTCTCTCATCTGCTCCCTGCGCATCTATAGCAGAAAGGACTTTTAAATCGGGATGCCGGCCGGGCAAACAAAATTCCCGCCGGCCGGTATGATTCAGGGAAAACGCCGCACAATAGCTGTGAGGTGATGCGTTTTGAATTTGATTCCCTGCGCGCTGGCGTGTCGGCATCAAAAGGACGGGTACTGCGGACTGGAGACCACCGCTGCGGTAACCAATACCGCCGGCGGCTGCCCCTACTTCATCAAAAAGCAGGTGGGGTCGGCCAAAAGGGAAAATCTCAGCCTGTCGGCCGCCCCGGTGTTTGTAGGGGCAGGCTGTCCGCCCTATGCCCCCGGCCTGACCGGCGGCATCGACGATCCCTTGAGCGACGCCGAGCAGCTGGAAACACGGGTGGAGCCTATGCGCCAACAGCAAGAATAGCCCGGGGCGGCGGTTGCCCCGGGCCGGGCCGACGGGACCTTGCGCGTCCTGCCGGCCCTTCCCTTTTATCGGATTCCCGACGGCGCGCCTAGGCCTCCTTTCTGAAAATCCTTTCCGTTTTCTGCACCTTTTGACCGCCTCCCGCATATACTGCATTGACAGCTTATGCAAAAACTATGATAGGAGGCGTTTGTCCATGGAGGATTCCGCATTCCGCCAAATGGTGGAAGACTATAAAAAAGAACTGATGGATATGGCCAGGCGAAAGGGCGTGCTGGGTCGGCAGCCCGCCGAGGCGCAGGCCGTGGCGGCCGAGCCTGTATCTGCCGAACCTGCGTCTGCCGATCCGGCCGCAGCTGAAAACATGGGGGCCGGGGAGGCGGCGGACGACCGTTCCGCCCTGCAAACGTCGGTCTACCCCAAGGGATCGGACAGCCAGAACCACAGCGGCGGCGTTCCGGATCCGCCGGGCACCACCGCCCTGGAGCTGCCCGCCCGGGACATACCGGCCGAGCAAACGCCGGCCGCGCCCGAGGGCTTTATGGAGGGGACCGGCCCCATCGTCAACCCGCCTGAAACCGAAGAGCTGGCCCTGCTGGAAGGTTCCCAGCAGCCCCGGGAGACCTATGACGCCTTTATACAGCGAACACCCGGCCGCGGCTCCATCAAGATCCAGGCGTCCATGGCCGACCAGGCCTATCCCGTACCGGGGGTAAACATCGTCATCAGCAAGGATTTCACCGACGGCACCCACGTTTTCCACACGGCCGTAACCGACGCGGACGGCATTGTGGACGACCTAATGCTCCCCGCGCCCCCCAGCGCCAATTCCCAGCAGCCCGATACTTCTCAAGCCCCCATCAACCCCTTCTCGGTCTACAACATAACGGCAACCAAACCCGGCTTCCGCTCGGAGACATACATCCAGGTGCCGGTCTTTGACGGCGTCAAATCCATCCAGCCCGTCCGCCTTGTACCCCAGGGCGTGCGCTGAGGAAGGAGGAGGCATATGGCCAACGCTGACATCCCCGTCATCCCCGAATACATAACCGTCCATCTGGGCGATCCCGACCAGCCGGCCCGGAACATCCGGGTTCCCTTCGACGAATATATCAAAAACGTGGCGTCCAGCGAAATCTACCCCACCTGGCCGGAGGCGGCCATCCGGGCCAACATCCTGGCTCAGATCTCCTTCGCCCTCAACCGGGTCTACACCGAATGGTACCGCAGCCAAGGCTACGACTTTGACATCACCAGCTCCACCCGCTTCGACCAGAAATTCATTGAAAACCGGGAGTATTTCGATAATATCGTGGAGATCGTGGATGAGATATTCAACAACTACGTGGTGCGGCAGGGAAATGTACAGCCCCTCTTTACCCAGTACTGCGACGGCCAGCGGGTACAGTGCGAGGGTCTCTCCCAATGGGGCACGGTCGCCCTGGCCAACCAGGGCCTAACCCCCTACGGCATCCTGCAACGCTACTACGGCGACGACATCAACATCGTCTACGACGCCCCCATCTCGGCCAACATTCCCTCCTATCCGGACGTTCCCCTGCGGACGGGCAGCATCGGCGAGGAGGTGCGCATCATCCAGCGGCAGCTCAACCGCATTGGCGACAACTATCCGGCCATCCCGAAAATCCCGGCCACCAACGGCATATTCGATCTCCCCACCGAGGCGGCCGTTCGGAAGTTCCAGGAAATTTTCAACCTGCCGGTCGACGGAGTGGTGGGCAAGGCCACCTGGTATAAACTCAAGTCGATCTACAACGCGGTCAAGGGCCTGGGCGAGCTGGATTCCGAGGGACTGTCCCTGGAGGAGGTCAGCCGGGAGTTTCCCACCCTCCTGCGGGAGGGGGATCAGAGCATTTATGTGCGCATGGTCCAGTATTACCTTTCGGTCATAGGCTATTTTGACGACCAGGTGCCGGCGGTACCCATCGACGGCTACTTCGGCCCGGCCACCAAGGCGGCCGTGCAGGCCTTCCAGCGCTCCCAGGGCCTGACGCCCGACGGGGTGGTGGGCCGGATCACCCGCAACCGCCTGATCGGGGCCTATGACGACATCCGGCGAACCCTCCCTTCGGAATATCAATATCTGAGCGACGATATCTACCCCGGCCGGATCCTGACCCCCGGAGTGGAAGGAGACGATGTGTCTTCCCTCCAGCGGCTGCTGCAAAAGGCCGCCCGTATCGATCCCTCCATCCCCGCGGTGGCGGTCACCGGCGTGTACGATCCGGCCACCCAAAGGGCGGTGCGGGAGATCCAGCAGCGGTATGGCCTGGCCGGCGACGGCGCGGTGGGGCCCCTGACATGGGACCGGATCGTGCAGCTCTCCAAAGGGAACCCCTCCTGACGCTTCCCCCG
>DXVY01000160.1 GCA_019417145.1 Clostridiales bacterium | reverse complement strand
CAATAGGGGACGGTCGGCGACCTCTGCCCCGGCCCGCTTCGGCGCGGGAATCGTGGACTGGGAGGGGGCGGCCTTTCTTTCCGACGGGCCGGACATCTTTGAAGAGGCCGCGGGGCTGCGGGCCGACGAGTATACCGTGACCTGCGCCTTTCGCCTGCTGCAAAGCAATCTGGGGCTGATCTTCGGCGCGCGGGACGGTCAGAATTTCTACATGTGGCAGGTGGGCGAGGCCAACGGCAAGGAAAATCCGCATAACGGCCTGGCCCGGGGGGATAAAAAGGTCCGCCTACGTCCCCACCTTTATGAACACAGCCGGGTGGATCTGCTGGACGAAATCGACATCAGCCATATCATTCCTTGGGAGGCGCGCTTTGAGCCGCACGTCCTGCGGGTGGAGGTCCGGGGAAGGACTGTGGAGACCTACATTGACGATGTGCTGGCCGACCGGCGGGACGACCTGCCCTTTGCGGGGGGCGGCCTCTGCGGCTTCCGGCAGGAGCATGGGGACGACGGTCTGCGGGAGCAGGCCTGCGTGCGCGCCCTGCGGGTGGAGGCCGGGGGAAAGACCCTTTTTTCCACCGACTTTTCCAAAGACAATCCCTTCGGCCGGGGCCGGCTGGAGGAGGACGGCCTTCTGGTGGGCCGGGACGGCTATACCCGGTACTGGCTGGGGGATCGGGCGGCCCAGCCCTGCCTGCGCCGGCCCTTCCGACTGGACGGCGGGGCCATTCGCAGCGCAAAGGTCTACGCCTCGGCTTTGGGACTGTATGAGCTGTACATAAACGGCCAAAAGGCGGGGGACCACTATTTTGCCCCCGGCTGGACCGATTACAATTGCCGTCTGGCCTACCAGTGCTACGACGTGACCGGACTGGTAAGGGCGGGGGACAATGTGATTGGCGCGGCCCTGGCCCCCGGTTGGTTCAGCGGCCGGCTGGGCATCGCCGGGGCCCAGGAGTACGGCGCGGGAACGGCCTTTATCGCCAAGCTGGCGGTGGAGTACGCCGACGGCCGCCGGCAGACGCTGGTCACCGACGAAAGCTGGACCTGCAGTCTGGACGGCCCCGTGCTGGCCGCCGACCTGCTGGACGGCGAGACCTATGACGCCCGGCGGGAATGGGGGGACGGTCCGGCGGCCTTCACCCTGCCGATGAAGGCCGACGACTGGCAGCCGGTATATATCCGGGAGCAGGCCTGCGACCGCAATTTGCGGGCCCAGGTGGACCCGCCGGTGCGGGCGGTTATGGAGCTGCCCGCCCGGGAGGTGTGGGAGCAGGACGGAAAAATCCTGGTGGATTTCGGCCAGAACTTTGCCGGGGTCGTCCGCCTGGCGCTGGACGGGCAGGCGGGCCAGACGGTCACCCTGCGCTTCGGCGAGGTGCTGGAGGCCGACCGTTCCCTACATACCGAGAACCTGCGCAGCGCGGCCAACACCGACCGATATATCTGCAAGGGCGGCCGGGCCGTATGGCAGCCCCGGTTTACCTTCCACGGCTTCCGGTACGCTGAGATCGACGGCATCCCCTTCTCGTCCTTCCGGCCGGAAGATATCGTGGGCCTGGTTCTGCAAAGCGACCTGCCGGTCACCGGCGACTTTTCCTGCACCAGCGAGCTGGTCAATCAGCTTTACAGCAATATATGCTGGGGCCAGCGGGGCAACTATCTGTCGGTGCCCACCGACTGCCCCCAGCGGGATGAGCGGCGGGGCTGGACGGGAGACGCCGAGGTCTTTGTCCGCACCGGCTGTTATAATATGGATTCTAGGGCCTTTTACGCTAAGTTTCTCACCGACATGCGGGACGACCAGCGGGCCGACGGCGCCTATCCCGACGTCGCCCCCACCGCCGGGGTGGCCGGCGCCGGCAACGCGGCCTGGGGGGACGCGGGGGTTATCGCTCCCTGGACCCTCTGCTGTATGTACGGCGACCTGCGGATTATAAAGGACAACTACGAGGCCATGCAACGCTGGATCGCCTATTACGAGGGCATCCGGCGGGACGGGATTATCCCCGACTGCGCCTTTGGGGACTGGCTGTCCATCGGGGAGGAGACCCCCAAGGACCTGGTGGCTACCGCCTTCTTCGGCTACAGTACCGGGCTGCTGGCCAATATGGCCGGCATCCTCTCCCGGGCCACGGGAGAGGCCTCCTATGCGGCCGACTGCAAGAAATATATCGACCTGTTCTCCGACATCTGCACGGCCTATAACCGGCGGTTTGTGGACCCGGAGACCGGCCGGTGCGGCAACGGAAGCCAATGCTCCTACGTGTTATCCCTGGCCTTCCAGCTACTGCCCAGATCCCTGCGCCGCAAGGCGGCCGACCTGCTGGCCGACAACATTGTCAACCAGCACGGCGGGCACCTGACCACCGGCTTTGTGAGCGTGGGTCGGCTCTGCCCCATCCTGGCCCGGTACGGCCATGAGCAGGTGGCCTACAACCTGCTGACCAACGAGGGCTATCCCTCCTGGGGCTACTCCATCCGGCGGGGGGCCACCACCATTTGGGAACGGTGGAACTCCTGCCTGGACGACGGCTCCATCGACCGTTCCCTCAACGGCATGAATTCCCTGAACCATTATTCCCTGGGCGCGGTGGGCGAATGGCTGTACAGCGGCGTGCTGGGCATCGACTGGTCGGCCTCGGCACTGGGCTTTAAGCATATACGGCTGCGGCCCTGCCCGGTCAACCGGCCGGATATCGGCATGACCGGCGCCAGGGGCGCCTATCACTCGGTCCAGGGCAGGATATGCAGCGGCTGGCATTGGGACGAGGCGGGCCGGCTGTACTACGAGACGGTGGTGCCGGCCGGGACCACCGCCCGGCTGGAACTGCCCCAGGCGGGCTTGGGATATGTATATGTGGACGGCCTGCCGGCGACAGCGGCGCCGGGGGTCTATCCCCAGGAGAGCGAGGGAGACGACAGGGTCTATCGGCTGGGCTCGGGACGGTACGCCTTTTGTGTCTGCCCGCCCGGCGTGGAGCCGGCTGCGGCCGAGCCCATGTTTCAGGGAGAGGCGCCCGGTCTGCGGGTGAAGTGATCCGGAAACGGCCCGCCCTTCTCCGGCGGGATGTTAGGAAATAAAAGTAAGCGGCCATGCAGGAAAACCTGTATGGCCGCTTTTTGCGTGCGGCGGGCCGGGGTTACAGCCCCAGCAGCCGACCTATGGCCGCCACGCCCATACAGAGCAGCACGCCCAGCAGGGTGGGCAGGGCGAAGGCCAGGGCGGTCCATTTGAGGCTGCCGGTCTCCTTGCGGATGGTCAGACAGGTGGTGGAGCAGGGAAAATGCACCAGGGAGAAGGTCAGAAAGCACAGGACGGTCACGGCCGTCCAGCCGTTGTCGGTCAAAAGGCCCTGTAGCGCGGGCAGACTGCCGGTTTCGGCCATGGCGCCGGAGGAGAGATAGCTCATGAGCAGGATGGGGACCACGATTTCGTTGGCGGGAAAGCCTAGGATAAAGGCCATGAGGATGTAGCCGTCCAGCCCCATCAGCCGTCCCAGAGGGTCGAGAAAGGCGGCGCAGTGGGTTAGCAGGGAGGCCCCGCCTACATGGACGTTGGCCGTCAGCCAGATGACCAGCCCCGCCGGCGCCGCCACGCTGGCCGCCCGGCCCAGGACAAAAAGGGTACGGTCCAGCGTGGAGCGGCAGAGCACCCGCAGGACATCCGGTTTGCGATAGGGGGGCAGTTCCAGGGTGAAGGCCGAGGGCGCGCCCTTGAGCAGGGTGGCCGAAAGCAGCCGGGAGGTGAGCAGGGTCAGCCCTACCCCCGCGGCGATCACGATCAAAAGGGTCATGGCCGTGAGGATGGAGCGGCAGATCCCTGTGGCCGAGGCGAAAAAGAGGGAAGATATGGCGATCATGGCGGGAAAGCGTCCGTTGCAGGGCATGAAGACGTTGGTCAGGGTGGCCAGCAGCCGTTCTCTCGGGGAATCGATGATGCGGCATCCGGTGACCCCCACGGCGTTGCAACCCAGCCCCATACACATGGTCAGAGCCTGCTTACCGCAGGTTTTGGCGCGGGCGAAGCAGGGGTCCAGATTGAAGGCCACCCGGGGCAGGTAGCCCAGGTCCTCCAACAGGGTGAAGAGGGGAAAGAAAATGGCCATGGGCGGCAGCATGACCGATACCACCCAGAAAAGGGTGCGCACCGCGCCGTCCACCAGCAGCCCTATGAGAAAGGCGGGGGCGCCGACTGCCTCCAGACTCTGCCGAAGCCAGCCCTCCACCTGGCCTAGACCGTCGCTGAGAAGCTGGGAGGGGACGTTGGCCCCCCATACGGTTATCCAGAGAATGAGCAGCAGCAGGGCCAGCATGATGGGTATGCCGAACCGCTTGCTGGTGAGAATCTTATCCAGCCGCCGGTCCAGGGATTCGCCGGCGCCTTTTTTATGTACGGCCGTTCGGCAGAGCTCTCCCGCACGGGCCACAATGGTCTCCACCACCAGCTCGCTCACCGGCCGACCGGGATACAGGGCGGCCAGGTTGGCCCGCTGGGCCTCCAGGAGCCGCGCCAGATCGGGCTGCTCCGCGTCCACCCCCAGCCGCTCCTTGAGGGCGCGCAGTAGAGAAGGGTCGCCTTCCAGCAGCGGCAGGGCCAGCCAGCGGCGGGGCAGGCCGCATGCCTCCGGCAGCGCCAGCCGGTCCGCCACCTGCTCCGCGGCCGCCTCCAGCGCAGGGGGATAGGCCAGCGGAGGCGGCGGCTCAGCCGGCCGGTCGGCGACCGCCCGGGCCGTTTCCAGCAGCTGGTCCAGCCCCGCGCCCCGGCGGGCGCTGGCCCCCACCACCGGCGCGCCCAATCCTTTGGAGAGGGCCTCCAGGTCCA
>DXVY01000016.1:1296-17323 GCA_019417145.1 Clostridiales bacterium | reverse complement strand
TTATACAACAACCTACGTCTAAAATCAAGGCTTTTTTCCCGCCCTGCGTCCTTTTCCCCTTTGCGACACGGTAAAGGCCGGGCACCCGGTACGAATAACGCCGAGAAATGCTCATATACTATTTCCAAAATTTCTTTTAGGAGGCGTCGCTATGCAGGATAAACACAGATTCTTCCTCTGCAAGCAGGACGGTACCCTTGTGGGTGTGATTCATGGAGACGGCCAACTGTACTGCTGCGGTCAGCCGATGCAGGCCCTGACGGCCAACACCTCGGACGGCGCGCAGGAGAAGCATGTCCCCCAGGTGCGGGTGGACGGCTGCGATGTGACGGTGGACGTGGGAAGCGTCCCTCACCCCATGTCGGAAGAGCACAGCATCAACTGGATCTATCTGCTGACCCAAAAGGGCGGCCAACGTAAAAACCTGCCCTTTGACAGCAAGCCCGTGGCCGTCTTCCGGCTTACCGACGACGACAAGCCCATCGCCGCCTACGCCTACTGCAACCTCCATGGGCTTTGGAAAACCGAACTGTAAGCAACTTTAAAAGGGAGCCTGTCGGCTCCTTCTTTTTTCTTGAAAAATTATCGTATTTCAATAAATATCTATTGACAAACATCATATTGGGTATATAATGGAAGCAGAACAGGATAAAGGAGGAGGATACATATGGAACAGCGAAAGCTGGCCCGTTGGTTAAAAGGCGTCCTGATCGGCATGGCACTATGCGGCGCGGCGATTTTTTTCTATATTTTCCCGGTATGGGGCAAGGCCCTGGCGGCCGAATACGCCGAGCTGGCCGGGTGCTACTGGCCCTGGCTGATTTTCCTTTGGATCAGCGCCCTGCCCTGCTACGGCGTGCTCTGGTGCGGCTGGCGCATCGCCTGTGAAATCGGGCGGGACAATTCCTTCAGCCGCCAAAACGCTGCCCAATTAAAGCGCATCTCGCTGCTGGCGGCCATCGACGCTTTGTTCTTCGCGGTGGGCAACATGGTCTTCCTGCTGCTGGGATGGAGCCATCCCGCCGTAACGCTGGCCGGGTTCCTGATTGTATTCGCCGGCGTCGCCGTGGCGGTGGCGGCGGCTGTTCTGGCTCGGCTGGTCTACAAATCGGCCATATTGAAGGAAGAAAACGAACTGACCATTTAAGAGGATGACCATATGATTATTATCAACATCGACGTCATGCTGGCCAAGCGCAAAATGCGGGTATCCGAGTTGGCGGAGCAGGTGGGTATCACCCTTGCCAACATGTCCATTTTAAAGACCGGAAAGGCCAAGGCCGTCAAGCTGGAGACCCTGAACAGAATCTGTAGGGCTCTGGAATGCCAGCCCGGCGACCTGCTGGAATACAGAGAGGATGAGGAAGATGGAGCGTTTTAATATGGCCCCATACATGCCCATGGGGCCCCGAGGCGTCCGTCCGCCCTGCTGGTCGGGCTTTAACTATTCCAGCATACTCAATCTGGTATTCTTTTTGTTGGTCGCCGTAGGCTTTTCCCTCACCGCCTTTATCAGCCATTGGGGCTTTGTCACCCCGGCCTGGGGACATCTTCTGATCGCGGCCGCTCCCGTGGGCCTGTTTTTGGTGCTGCTTCTGCTCTCCTTGCAAAAGGATATGCGCGGCGCCCTCTCGGTGCTGCTGTCCTGCCTTCTGGCCGTGGCCTGCTTCACAGCCAACGCCGGCAATCTGCTTTTCATGTGCTTTACGCAGGTCTATCCCACTACCAATACCCACTACTACACCCGCATGCTGCGGATCTATGGCTATCCCGACGACGGGCTAAATGTATTCCCCCGTCGGATACCGGAAGACGCGCTGCTAGCGGAGATGTACCACCAGCCGCAGTTTTTGCAGGGCAGCGGCATTGCCGAGCTCCTGGTCCAATACAGTCCGGAGGACTTTGCGGTGGAGCTGGAGCGCGTCGAGGCGCTGGCCGATGCGGACGCATCCTACATGCTGGATGTGGGAGAGAATTTCGATATCACCATCACCGACACCTGGGAATACTTTATATGCATCAGCGAGCCGGGTTCGGACGGCAGCTGGAACCACGGCTATGCCGTCGGCGCGGCGGCCACCCGGCGGGATCATTACATCCTGTATTTCCGCCATCAATGGTAACCCTTTTTCGCCCTCCCTATCAAAGGACCCGCCTGTCTTTGAAAGACAGGCGGGTCCTTTTTGCTTTTGTCTATTTTACAAGCTTTACAGAATGAATGGCAAAGGGTCCGAATTCCAGGGTCACGGCGCCCTTTGCGATCTCCAGAGGCCGTTCCTCCTCCTCCATCAGGTTGACGAGATAGGCCTTCTTCACGCCGGCGGGCAGCAGAAGCTTTGCCCTGCCGCGCAGCCCCTCGGCCTCGTAGGCCCGCACGATTATATCCCGGCTGTCCTCGGCGAACTTGACCGTGTCGATGACCACGTTTTCCCTATCCGTACTGATCAGGCTGGCCTTTTTCTCCAGCGCGCCGCCGCCGGGAACGGTATACAGCCGCAGGGGCTGGTTGAGCCGGCGGCCCTCCTTGGTCACGCCGCCCTGGATCTCGTCGCCGGCGTGGGCGTAAAGGGAATAGGTAAAGTCGTGTTCGCCCCGGTCGGCCTCCTTGCCCGGATGATTCTGGCTGCGAAGGAGGTTTATATCCAGCACGCCGTCCTTGGCGTAATGACCGTATTTACAGTTGTTCAAAAGGGCCACGCCGAATTCAGCTTCCGAAAGATCGATAAAATGATGGGCGCAGATCTCAAACTGGGCCATGTCCTGGCTGGTGCGGGTGACGGCCGACCGCTTGATCTTGCCGAACTGGATATTACAGGTGACCTCATCGGCCAGCACCGCCGTCTGGAACGACGAGCGGAGCATAAGATCGTTTTCATGCCAGTCCACATGGGTGACAAAGTCCACCCTTCCCTCCTCCGACCGGAGCTGGATTTTCTGGGTCAGCTTGGAATTTCCGTAGGCATACGTCTGCTCCATTACGGCGGCGGGGATGTCCGCGTCCACATAGGCCTTCTGGGAAGTGAGCCGGAAGGCGTCGGGCTGCTTATCCCGGTAGGTGATGGGAATATCCCAGCAGTCCCCCCGGTCCTCATAGAGGGCCAGCACATTGCCCTTTGTCCCTTCGGCCAGCACGTTGCGTCCCAGCTCTTTAGAATATACGCGGGAGATGGAGCCGTCTGCATGAAAATCAACCCGCACCTTGCTGTTTTCGATGGACAGGCCCTCCGCTTGCAGATCGGCGGCGGGGGCGGGGGCGCCCTCCACCACAGCGTAGCCCATGGGCGGCAGGGTGACCCGCACCGGGCCGTCCGCCGTCTGCACCCATTCCTGCCGCTGGAAGGAGGTGGCGTTAAAGGCGATGACCGCGCCGGCGGGGGCGTTTACCGCCCCTGCAAAGGCCTTATAATACCCGTCGGTCAGCTCTCGCACCCGGGCCAGCAGCGCCTTGTACCGCGGCACCGATTCGTCATATACCCGCTTGATGGAGGAGCCAGGTAAAATATCGTGGAACTGGTAGAGCAGCATCTCCTTCCAGATGGCGTCGATCTCGGCCTTGGGATACTCGATCCCGGTCGCCTCCGACGCCAGCACGGCGGCAAACTCCATTTCCTGGAGCCCCAGTTCCATCAGACGGTTATACTTTTTATTGTTGGCCTGGGTGGTATAGGTTCCCTGGTGCTTTTCCAGGTAGAGCTCGCCCTTATAGGTGATATAATCGGCCATATTCTTGGCCACGCGGTGGAAAAAGTCCCGGCCCGGGCCCTGTGTTACCGGCAGCAGGCCGTTTAAGTCCTTCATCCGGTCCAGCTGCTCCAGGTGGGCGGGCGCGGGGCCGCCGCCCCCGTCCCCGATGCCGAAGAGCATGAGGGCCTCGTCGCAGACGCCGCTGTCCAGATAATCCGTGTCTATTTTATGCACGCCGCAGGGCGTCGCCGCGCCGTTGTAGGTGTCCTCCGGCAACATATGGGCCAGGACCTTGCTGCCGTCGATGCCCTCCCACTGGAAGGTGTGATGGGGAAAACGATTATGCTCGTTCCAGGAGAGCTTCTGGGTCATGAAGTAATCCACCCCGGACTTCTTCAGGATCTGGGGCAGGGCGCCGGAATAGCCGAACACGTCGGGCAGCCAGTAGTTATCCACATCCTGGCCGAACTCCTCTTTAAAGAACCGCTTGCCGTAGAGCAGCTGGCGCACCAGGGCCTCCCCCGAGGGCACGTTGGCGTCGGCCTCCACCCAGGCGCCGCCCTGCAATTCCCAGCGGCCCTCGGCCACCCGCCGCTTGATATCCTCGTACATTTTAGGGTGCAGTTCCTTGACCCATTCGTATTGCTGGGGCTGGCTGGCGCCGTAATGGTAATCGGGATACCGCTCCATCAGCTCCAGAACCGTGGCGAAGGTACGGGCGATTTTGCGCTTGGTCTCCCGGATGGGCCAGAGCCAGGCCAGATCCATATGGGAATGGCCGATGGCCGTCACCTTGACCGCGGCGTCTCCCCCCTTCTTGTCCAGCTCTTCCTTGAGAACCCCGCGGGCCGCCGACACCTCCGCATCGGTATAGGATTTTAACAGGCAGGCCGCCTTATACAGCTTGAAAAAGACCCGCTCCCGCCGGGAGGATTTTTCCGGCAGGCAACGCAGCAGATCGTTGAGCACCATAAAATCATAATACAGCTGGCGGATATTCTCATGGAGAATACAGATATGGCAGTCCCGCAGCAGAGAGCCCTGCTCGTTGCCGAACAGGTCGTTGTTGCCGGCGTCAAACCAGATATCCACCGGCTCGCCGCCCTTGGCCTCCTTTAAAAACTTATAGATGCGCTTGCCGGAGGAGCCGGGGGCCGCCTCCCACATGACCGTATAGGTGGTCAGTCCCTTGACCGGATCACCTTTTTCGTCAAAGATACAGGCCTCGCCGCTGATGTCGATCTTCAGGACCACCTCCTGTCCCGCGCAAGACGCGGGCACGGTCCCGGTGGCATGGAACCAGGCGCAGTCCCATAATTTCCCCCATTTTTCCCCAAAGGCGGGGGTAATGTGCTCGCCGGTCATGCGCTCAGCATAGGGCACCGGCTCAGCGGTACGCCAGGCCTCCACCTGCAACGGGGCTACAACCGTGTACACCCGGTGCTTGGTATCGGCGATGGCGCGGTTGATCTGATCCTGCATATGTCTTTTATAATAGGGCATGGTTCTCTGTCCTTTCTCGGCGGAAAATGCATGTGAGCCCTTTCCCGTGCGCCGTACAACGGGCGGCCTTTTCCCCTTATCATACGAAATCCCCGCAAGAAAAACAAGAAAAAACTTGCCCGATTTCGGCTAATTCTTGCCAAGTTCAAAAGGGGCGGGATTTCCTCCTTTATCCGTCCCTGGACGCGCCGGCCGCGACCATTCCTTCATCCGTGCCCTCCGGCCGGTTCCATGGGGCGGACCCTTCTATCCCGCCCCCGTTTCTTCATATACTGACAGGTGAAGGGGGGATTTCGGGTGAAAGGCGCCTATCTGCCCGAGGGGGAGCTGCGCAGGATGACCCAGGACGAGCGGCTGTGCTATGCCAGCGCGGCCATTGTCCTGGAGGGCCGGCTGGTGGGCTACATGGTACGGGAAGCGCCCGGCTTTTCGGCCGACAGCGGTTGGCGGTTTTTCGCCGGCGGCGAGACAGCCGGACAACTCCATGGCCCCGGCAGCGACTTCTATCCCCTCAACACCCTGTGCAACTATGACCCCGACATTCTTCCCCTCTTGGGGGCCCCCGTAGGCGCCGCCTTTGTACGGGGACCGACCGGGCTTGTGGATATCCGCTCGGCGGGCCGGGAAACAGGGGACAAAAAGCTCGCAGTACCCGACAAAAAGCATACGGCGCAAAAGGCCGTCCTCCGTCGGCGGGCGGCCGCTCCCCATGTCAAGGCGCGGCCTGTGAAAATCAGGGATCTGCGCGGCGGCCGCCCCCCTGCAAGGGGACCGGCCGCACACGGAACAACGCGTGGGAAGCGACGCCGCGCCTCCGCCCTACCCGCCGCAAGGAGAGATGTATGACGCCGGCCTATACAGGGTAAAAACGGTAAATCCCCCCCCTGTCCCCCCTGCTAAAAGAGGGGGCGCAAGGGCCGAAGGGGCCGGGCCTTAGGCGTCTTTTCCCCGATGACCTGCTCCTGCCATGCCAGCCCCTGCTGGTCCTGGGACGGTCGGACTCCTGCCGGTTCTGGGGCGGCCGGTCTTTGCCTGCATCCGGCCCAAAGCGACCCTACCCCAAGGAGTCCATCCCCGCCTGTTTACACCAAAAGCCCCCGGCGCTTTTCGCCGGGGGCTCCTTGTATCCTTTTCCCATTGGACGGCGGGCGCAGAGGCTGCCGTCCTCTTCCCGATTTTAGGCCCTCATTCCTTGCAAAGGGGCTAGGCGGTGACGATGGTGTTGGCCTCCTGCAGCCCCAAGTACTCCACCGCTTCCTCCCGCATCTTGTACTTCAAAATCTTGCCCGCCGCGTTCATGGGGAAGGCGTCCACAAAACGGATATAGCGGGGGGTCTTGTGCTTGGCGATGTGGGTGACGATATACTCGTGCAGCTCCTCCTCGGTCAGGGTCTCCCCCTCCTTCAGGATGACACAGGCCATGATCTCCTCGCCGTACTGCTTATCCGGCACGCCGATGACCTGCACGTCCTTGACCGCCGGGTGGGTATAGATAAAGTCCTCGATCTCCTTAGGATAAATGTTTTCCCCGCCCCGGATGACCATATCCTTGATCCGGCCGGTGATCTTATAATTCCCCTCGGGGGTGCGCCGGGCCAGGTCTCCTGTATGCAGCCAGCCGTTTTCGTCGATGGCCGCCGCCGTGGCCTCGGGCATCTTGTAATACCCCTTCATAATATTGTAGCCCTTGGCCACAAACTCGCCGTCCACCTCGTCGGGCAGGTCCTCCCCCGTCTCGGGGTCCACAATCTTGCACTGGACCCCCGGCAGGGCCCGGCCCACCGTGTTCACCCGCACCTCCAGCGGATCGTCCGCCCGGCTCTGGGTACAGCCAGGAGACGCCTCGGTCTGGCCGTAGACAATGGTGATCTGGGGCATGTGCATCTTTTCCACCACATCCTGCATGACCTTGATGGGACAGGGGCTGCCGGCCATGATGCCGGTGCGCATGTGGGAGAAATCGGTCTTTTCAAAATCCGGATGCTCCAGCATGGCGATAAACATGGTGGGCACCCCATGGAAACAGGTGATCTGCTCCTTATTGATGCAGTCCAAGGACTGGCGGGGGGAGAAATAGGGCATGGGGCAGAGAGTCACCCCGTGGGTCATGGCCGCCGTCATGGCCAGCACCATGCCGAAACAGTGGAACATGGGCACATGGATCATCATCTTGTCCGCCGTAGACAGGTCCATGCAGTCCCCGATATTCTTACCGTTGTTGACGATATTATAATGGGTGAGCATAACCCCCTTGGGGAAGCCGGTGGTACCGGAGGTGTACTGCATATTGCAGACGTCGTGCCGACCCACGCCGGCCGCCCGCTGCCAGACCGCCTCCACCGGCACCTCCTCGGCCCGCTCCATGGCCTCCTCCCAGGTGAGGCAGCCGGGCTGCTTAGAGTCCACCGTAATGATATTGCGCAGGAAAGGCAGCCTTTTTGTATGCAGAGGCCTGCCCGCCTGAGCCGTGGCCAGCTCGGGACAAAGCTCCTTCATGATCCCCACATAGTCCGAATCCTTGAACCCGTCGATCATGACCAGCGTATGGGTATCCGACTGGCGGAGCAGATACTCGGCCTCGTGAATCTTATAGGCCGTGTTGACCGTCACCAGCACCGCGCCGATCTTGGTGGTGGCCCAAAAGGTGATATACCAGGCCGGCACGTTGGTGGCCCAGATAGCCACATGGTCCCCCCGCTTCACTCCCAGGGCGATGAGGGCCCGGGCAAAACGATCCACGTCCTCCCGGAACTGGGCGTAGGTGCGGGTATAATCCAGAACGGTATAGCGGAAGGCATACTGATCGGGGAATTCCTCACAGATCCGGTCCAGCACCTGGGGGAAGGTCAGGTCGATGAGGGTATCCTTCTCCCAGACATACTTGCCCGTGCCGGCTGCATTGTCAAAAAGGCGGCTGCCGCCGGTTTTCCCATCCATGTACCGGGACAGATAATGGATGCACTGGGGAAAGACCACGCCTGCGTCGGACAGGTCTCTGGCCCACCGCTTGACCCATTCCAGGGATACGTAGCCCTCATAATTGATGGAGCGAAGGGCCCGCATCATGTCGTCGATGGGTAGGTCGCCCTCCCCCAACAGCTTATACTGGGGTTTGCCGTCGGCCCCCATGACCGAATCCTTGATATGTACATACTTGATATAGGCCCCCAGGTTCTGCACCGTCTGTTCCGGGGATTCCCGCATGAAACGGTAGGGATGATGCACATCCCAGAGGGCGGCCACGCTGTCGCTGGCTGTTTCCTCCAGCAACCGGCGCAGCCGGGCGGTATCGGCATAGACGCCGTTGGTCTCCACCAACAGGGTGACGCCCTTCTCCTCGGCGTAGGGCGCACACTCCAGCAGGGCGTCCCGCACCACCCCGTCGTCCACCTCGCCGTCCGGGGCGGGCTCCAGGTCGGCCAGCACCCGGACGTATGGAGTGGAGAGCTTGGCCGCCAGATCCACATACGCGCGCAGCTCGGCTACATTTTCCGCCCGCTTTTCGGCGAATTTCAAACAGCAGCCCGAGGACAGACAGGAAATTTCCAGCCGCAGCTCGGCCAGCTTTTTCAACGTGTTTTCTATCTGTCCGTCAGAAAAGGGCGGCGCCTTCACGGCGTATATATCGTCGCCCAGGCCCCTGATCTCGATACCGTCATACCCCAAATCCTTGGCCATGGCGTATATATCACGCCAGGTAAAGTCCGGACATCCCAAAGTGGAAAATGCGATTTTCATTCCAAAAGACCCCCGTTATTCTCTATTGCATGCATATGGCAGCCCTTGCCAAGCAGATGCGTCCAAACAGGCAGCGCATACCGCTGCTTTGCATAATTAATTTACATTTTACCAAATATTCCGCCTCCCGTCAACCGATAAGACCCGCCCAACCGGTTTTCGGATATAGGAATATGATACAATGAAGGATAAGGTTTCATGGGTTATAGCTGAATTACCACATGCCAACCGAAGGAGAGAAGACCATATCCTTTATGAGAAAGCGTACAACACAGGACAAGGCATATCGGCAATCCCTGTTGAAATACGCGGAGAAATACGACGTCAGCCGTGCCAGCCGAAAGCACAACAAAAGCAGGTCGTACATCTACTTCTGGAAAGCCCGCTGGGACGGGGCCTTTGCATCCTTGGCCCGCCGCTCCCGGTCGCCCCCTCTTTCAATAGAGCTCTGATCCGCCAGATACACATTTTATAAATATAGTATACGAATTTCAGCAGCCCTATCTTTGCCAAGCCGCGCCCTCACGTCATTTACATGCATGCAAAAAAATTTTGAAAAAGGGGTTGACCTGGAGTAGACTCCAGGGTTTATGCTATTTCATAGAAAGGACAAACCGAATTTCGGAAAGAATAGGCTATGTCCTATACCATATATGCGCCCACCCGGGCGCTGTTTGGAGCGGGTCGTCTCAATGACCTGCATAAGGAGGTTCTGCCGGGGAAAAAGTCCCTATAGGATCTGCCCCCACGGCGCGGGACGCATCATAATCTCCAAGGCCTACTACACCCACTTTATTGCGCGCGGCGCCTGTCCCGATCGCTTGATCCGCATGGCGCAGGCTATGGGCAAGGCGAACGCCCGGGCGCCTATGGATTTTATTCAGATGCTGGATAAGCTGCAGCGGGACTGCGGGGGAGGCGAGCTGAAAATGTCCGATTACGGCATCCGGCCGGAGGAATGCCGCACCCTGGCCCAAAACACCAAGGATACCATGGGCGGCCTGTTCGCCGCCGCCCCCTGTTCCCTGACGCTGGAAGACGGCGTGAATATTTCCTACTAATAAATTTCACTCCATTTGAACCAACCCTATAACGTCGTCGGGGTATCCCCGCCTGGTTTCGGCTCGCCGCCCACCCGCAGGCGTGGCCGCCCGCTTATCCTGAATGGACGTGGGGAAATCGGCCCTGACTGCGGAATACAGACAAAGCAATGAAAGGAAGGACATGCGTAATGGATCGTACAAAATCCCTTGGCCCGGGCGCCCTTTTCCCCATCGGTGAGGAAAACACGGCCTTTGCCCGGTACTTTATAGGCCAAAGCTATCTGCAAATGTTGACCACCGACGGGGTGGGGATCGGCAACGTAACCTTCGCCCCCGGCTGTCGCAACAACTGGCATATACACCATAAGGGCGGCCAGATTCTGCTGGTCACTGGCGGTCGGGGCTGGTATCAGGAATGGGGCAAGCCGGCCCGCGCTCTGCGTCCCGGCGATGTTGTGCAGATTCCGCCCGAGGTCAAGCACTGGCACGGGGCCGCCGCCGACTCCTGGTTTCAGCATCTGGCGGTGGAGGTGCCGGCGGACGGAGCCTCCAACGAATGGCTGGAACCGGTGACCGACGACGACTACAACGCCCTGCCCTGACCCTATTCTCGGCGACGGGGGCTTCTGCCGGCGGTCGCACATGGGTCTTCGCAGGCCAATGTCCGCGGCCGTTTATGCCCCGTATTCCGTCGGCACATGCGGCCCGCACTTCTTGGGCCGCACCCAGCAAACGGGCGGCTTCTCCCCTTCCCTGACGCCGGACGCCGCGCGCGGATTTATGCCGGCGGCCACGATAACTTTTGCCGACGCCGGGTCGGTCCCGCGTCTTACGCCCCTTCTGCCGCCGCGACCGACCCTGTTCCTCTCTTCCGGCCGGCCCGTCCTCTTTTTTCTCCCGCTCCCCACGGATTGTCGGGCCGGCCGCTCCTTCTGCCAGGTAAGCGCATCCACCTCCTGATGCGTTGGCTGGGATAAGGGAGGAAGCCCCTCTGCAACAAGCAGAGGGGCTTTCTTTTTTATGCCGCAGCTCTCAGCCCTGCCGGGCCAGGATCTTACAGATTTCCATTACATCGGCGATGGTCACGTCGCCGTCATCATCCAGATCCCCGACGGCGCGCTCCAGGGGCGTGGGCTTGCTGCCCGCCGACTCTCTAGCCATCACCTTGCAGGCCTCCATGACGTCGGCGATGGTCACGCCGCCATCCCCGTCCAGGTCGCCCGTGACGGCCAGCGTATAGCTTTCCTGCTCGCCGTCGGTGTACTGCGCCGTCATGCCGGTGGCGGCCAGGCCCTCGGATATCGGCTGCCCGTCCTTTGTCACCCGCACCCACTGGCTGCCGCCAAAGCCGGCGATCAGCTCGGCCATTTCTGTTCCCGCCGGGATCCCTTTGACGATGCCGTTTGCATCGTCCAGCGTCCATTTACAATCCGGCCGCTCCAGACCGGGATCGGTGATTTCCTCGCCGGTAAAGTAAACGTTCTGGAACACCCCGGTCACGTCGCAGACGTTTAGGCCGAACCGGCCGGAGAGGGATTCGCTGTCCTGCACCTCTACCGCCAGCCGGTCGTCCACATAAAACCGCAGGGTGGTCCCCTCCGCCTCCACCTTTAAATGGTAGGTGTGATCCGCATTTGTCGGCAGGGTATAAGGCTGGCCCAGGGTCACGTCGGAGGTGGCGCCGGTATCCGGGTCGCGATGGAATTTGAGAATGCGGGCGTTGCTATCGCGCTCACAGATATCGGCCGAATACCATACCGACAGATCATCCGCCGCACGGAAGATCAAAGCGGCTCCCACATTTCCGCTTTCATAGGTAAAATCAGCCTCATAGGTGAAATCAGCCGCCTTGGTGGCCGAGAAGGCCGGTCCGTTGCCGCCGCTGGCCCCGCGCATACCCTCTTCGGAGGCCTTCCAGCTGCCGCCGATGGCCGTGAATTCCTTGAGATTGGTTTCAAATCCGTTGACGCCCACCGTCACTTCATAGCTTGCGGTCTGCCCGCCCGCCTGTGCCGTGACGGTACAGGCGCCCCGCCGTCTGGCGCGCAGCACTATGGCGTCCTTTCCGGTCTCCAGGATCTCCAGGATGCGCTCATTGGAAAGGCTCCACTCCACCTCGCAGTCGGCGCCCAGGGGATCGGCTACGGCCCAGAGGGTGAACTGCTCTCCCTCCAGATAGTGGTCCGTCCCGCCGGTTACCTTGAAGCTGTCAAGGGCGGGCGTCTCGCCGCTCTCTTCCCGCCATATGGATTCCTGCTCATAGATATCCAGGCTTTCCACCAGGGCCGTACCACCCGTGGCCCGCAGGCTCAGTCCCACGCTGTCCCCGTCGGGATAGATCAGCATGGTGCCCACCTTGCCATGGGCAAAGACCTCCAGGGAGGACCAATCCAAGAACATGTGCAGTCGCAGCTTTCCGTCCTCCAGCTTTACCGAGGTGGTATAGGCGCCGGGAAAACCGTCTGTGGGATTGGCGCCGGCCGCTGTGCGGTCCATGGTCAACAGCCCGGACAGGGCGTTGTACCGGACGGCGGTGGCCTGGCCGTTGCCCATCCGCAGCTGGAAGGCGATTTCCGAAGCCGTTCCCATGTCAATAACCGCCTCTATCTCGCATTTATCCAGCTGTAGGTCCTTCAAAGGATTGGGGGTATCGTCTGACAGCTCCAAGCCGGTAAAGCTGTGCTTCTCGGTCCGCAGGGAGCTGAGCTCCTCCACCGGCTCCTGGGTCAGGATGATTTTGCCGTCCGCCCTTTTCAGCTTGATCTCATAGGGTAGAGTGACCGCGCCGTTCCAGGGATCGGTGATGTTACCGGTCTGGAAGGGATAGCCGATATTGACCATCCACTCCATCATAATCCGGCGCCCGGGCACGTCGGAGAAGGTTTGGCCGGCGTAGACGTCCGGGCCGAAGTTGTAGCCCGGCCGCTCATCCGAATCGGGAATGAATTTCCAAACCCCGTCCACCTCTTTGAAGTCGCCAATGGAATACCAGACGCCGCCGGCGCTGAGCACCCATTTTTCGGTATCCTCCCCTTCCACCGGAAGCTTATAGAAATCGGCGCATTCCGTGCCGAATTCAGGTTGCATGCCCTCCTGCTTCCAATCGATAAGGTTTTCCGACGAGTAGAACCGCACCGGGCCGCCGGCACAGATCATCATCCACCGCCCGCTCTCCTCATGCCAGAACACCTTGGGGTCGCGGAAGGCGCCGTCCTTCAAAGGATCGTCGCTCTCGTCCAGAATAGGCGCGCCGTCGTTATACTTGATCCAGGTCAGGCCCTCGTCCTTGGAATAGGCCATGCACTGCCGCTGCTTGCCGGTGCCAAACTGGAAGCTGGTATAATAGGCCACCAGACCGGTCTGGTCTTCCGTGTCGTCAAACAGACCGGTGGAGTTGTTAAAATCCACCACCGCCGAGCCCGACCAAATGGAGCCGTACTGATCGGGGGCAAGCGCCACCGGCAGGTGCTCCCAATGGACTAGGTCGTCGCTGACCGCATGCGCCCAGTACTTTATATCGCCGGGGAATTTGCTGTCGGGATAATATTGATAAAAGAAGTGATATTTGCCCCGGTAGTACACCATGCCATTGGGATCGTTCAGCCAGGCGGATTCCGGCGTAATATGGTACTGGGGCCGATAGGGCTCGGTATAATAGGTGGCGGGATCCTGTTCCCGCTTGATTTCAACCACAGTGCTCAATCCTTCCGTCCTGTCCTTTTCGGTAGTAAGGACCAGGGTATTTTTCCCCTCCGCCAGGGGAATTTGCAGCTCGCCGGTAAGCTGGGTAGCCTCCAGGGTGATCCTGCCGGCGTGCCAGACGGCGGCCGTCACGGTTCCCTCTCCGCCGGCCCGCAGGGTCACCTGTTCGGCGCTGCTGGGCAGGGTGGCGGTGTAATAGGTCACATCCGGGTCAAAGGCAGGCGTCAGCTCCGTACCCTCCAGGGAGAGGGTGGAAAGCCGGGGCGTTCTGTCGTCGATGGGGGTATACATCGCATCCTGGAAAGTGGTGGTGGAATTGCAAATCAGCAGCCCCAGCCGCCCCTCTTTGAACTGGTCGTCCTCACAGGAAACGGCCAAAATCCCATTCACAAAATATTGCATTTTGGCGCCTATGACCTCCACGCGCAGGGTGTAATCGGTTACGGTGGGGTCGGGGAGCATATAGGTGCCGATGGTGACGGCGCCGTTGTCGGTAAATTTGAAAATACGGGCGTTTTTCTGCCCCCGGTCTACATTGGCCACATAGGCGTTGGAGCCGGTTGCGTTGGAGCGGAAAACCAAGGAAGCCGCATCCCCGGTCACATGGACGCGGGTCTGGAAGATAAAGTCCGACGGCGTATCCTCGGCCATGGCGAAGCAGTCCCCGCTGCCGCTGGCCAGCAGGCCGCTAGCTGTCTCAATCCAGGAGCCTCCGCCATAGGTAAGGCCGGTGAGATTGGTGCGGAAATCTCCTTCCTCTTCCTCCGGTTCCCCCAGGGTCAGTTTTATGTTTCGGAAGGCCACACGGCCGTCGTTGGCCAGAATGCCCACATAGCCGCCCGCATAGCTCTCATCCCGGCGTTGGAGCATAAGCTGACCGTCCATATAGAACCGTATGATCTTTTGGCTGTTGACCGTCACCTTCAGGGTGCCCACGGCCGAAGTCTTCTGCGCCTCGGTCAGGGGCGCATGATCGTCGATGGCCAGGCCGCCGTCCACCTTAAAGATTCTGGCCTCTCCGGTATGAGGGTAGCCCGCCCGGTTGGGACAGACCCCGTACCAGGTCCCCGCCGTGGGTTCCTCCCGGTTGGCCACGCCAAAGGTCAGCAGCGGCGTGCCGGCCGCCACGCCGTCCAGCATCTCGGTCTCGGCTTCCAAGGTAAAGGAATCCGCCCAGATATCGGTGGTGGCGTGGTTGTCATTTCCCGCACGCTTGGACAGCACAATCGCCTCCCCCTCTTGGGTCATTGTGCAGCCTTCCCGGGCCGCGCTGTCACTCAGCAGGAAATCCTCCAGCGTAAGAATTCTTGTCTGGCCGTCCACACCCAAGGCGGGAATCCCGCCCGCCAGCCCGGCGCAGAGCACCGTACCGGCCAGCAGACCGGCTGCCGCTTGGCGCAGCATCCTTCTCAAACTTCCGCTTCTCATATCGCTCCTCCTTGCCTGTGTCCGGCTCCGCCGGGCATTTTTCCCTTTGCACCGTGAAATGTTCACGTTGTCATACTAAGAATAACAGGTTCCGTTACCGTTGTCAATGCACATAACATAAAATTAAATCGTAATAATTTTATGCAATTGTGCCTGTAAAGGCGAAAAGTAAGAAAATTTGGAAAAAGGCCGCCGCTTTTCCCTATTGCTATGTTATAATGAAATATATATGATCAACCGGGGGCGGAAACCCGCCCGCGGAAAAGCAAGGAGGCGGTTGGATGGCGACCAGTAAGGATGTGGCCAGGCTTGCCGGCGTTTCCCACACCACGGTATCCAGGGCCTTTCGGGGGGATGTCCGGCTCCGGCCGGAGACCTATCATAGGGTCATGGAAGCGGCGGCGGCGCTAAACTATACCCCCAACTATCTGGCGGCCAGTTTAAAGCGGCAGCGCTCCCACACCATCGGCCTGATCAATTCCGATATCGCCAACCCTTTTTTCATGGTGGTGGCCGAGCGTCTGCAAAGCCTTTTGGAGCAAAAGGGCTTTCGGCTGCTCATCGCCTTTGACGGCTATGATTTTGAAAAGCAGCAGCGGGCGGTGCGCACCATGATCGGCTCCCAGGCCGAGGCCATTATCTTCTCCCCGGTGGCCGGGCCTGTGGAACCGGATTATATCAGCAACCCGGGCGTTCACCTGATCCAGCTGTTCGGCCGGCTATATCCCCAGCTCTTGTCGGTGGATTTTGACGACTACCACGGCGCTTATCAGGGAGCGAAATATCTGCTGGACAGAGGTCACCGCCGCATTCTTTTTCTGGGCGGCAGAAATCGCTGGCAAGGGTACCGGGACGCCTGCGGGGAACGGGGCGCGACGCCCTATTTCTTCTATGAGGAGCAGGATGGCGATCAGGATATCCGCCGCCGT
>DXVY01000016.1:0-1286 GCA_019417145.1 Clostridiales bacterium | reverse complement strand
TGGCCTACCTGGCCTGCAAGGATATGGGACTTAAAATCCCCGTCGACATCTCCTTCTTGGTTTTCGACGAGCTGCCATGGACCGAAATGCTGGATATTACCGTTATTTCCCACCCCATCGAGGCGCTGGCGGAAGCCCTGGTGACCCGCCTTATGGCCATGCTGGAGGGCGATACGCAGCCAGCGTCCGCTATTTTCCAGCCCTTTCTTATCGAACGCCGTTCGGTGGCGCGGCTGGAATAAAACGCGCTTTTTACAAGCCCGGCCGCAGGCCCTCAGAGAGGATAAATTGCATCTGTGCGCCAATCCAGCTTTGGAGACAGTATGCAGCTATTTATGCCGTTTATAAAAGAGGGCGCGCGTTTATCTCCGCAAGGACTGTGCATAAGGCGAGGGACGCCTTTGGCCCGGGGATGCAGGAGTTGTATAAATGTACCAGTGTCGTACCAGCGGGAAACAGGACAAAGACAGAAAAGCCCTTATACCGAGCCGGAAAGCCTTGCGGTATAAGGGCTTTTTTAGTGCTGACTAAAAACGCAAGAAATGCGGACATAAAAACGCAAAAGGGAAAACCTACGATGCGCGAATGGCTCGCCACAGATGTGGAATATGAAGATATTTCCCTATTCCCCCTACTTGACAATGCCAAGCGGTTATGTTTTACTAAAAATCGTATACTTCAAACAGACGAAGGAGATACAATTATGGCTGTTGTAATGAAACAATATCGGACTTACAAATGTATCAAGTGTGCACAAAAGGCAAAAACAGAGCGTGTAACGGAAGGTTATACGTTTGGCAACCCATTCTTTAACTGCCCGCATTGTGGGGCTTTGAATTACGACCCGTATATTAAAGAGCCGGCGCTGCTTTCCCCGAAGAAAATCCTTAAAGATTCTAAAAGCGGTTTGAATACTCTGTTGTTCTTATTGTATATGCCTTGCGGCCTTTTTGCATTTTTTGCCATAACTTTTGCATTGAAAAATTTTCTATGGGGTGTACTGATCGTATGCCCCATCCTCGCTCTTTTAACTTTCTTAATTTTAAGAAAAAAGAAAAATTTAGATATTTCCAAATATAAAGAGGTACTGGATGCATCCATAAATAGGTTAAACAGCTCATCTGCATATGCAGAAGCGGTCATAAAGTTGCAAGGTGTGGATTCCGATTCCTTGTATCAAACGTCCATGCAACAATTGAAAGATAAGGTAGAATAAGTTTCGCAAAAAGAAAAGTAGATAAAAAGAGACATGGTTTGCAGAACTCTGATAGAATGAAGTTGCGACA
>DXVY01000159.1:3337-4850 GCA_019417145.1 Clostridiales bacterium | reverse complement strand
CACCCGGATCACCCGGGCCACGTCGATGGTCAACTTTTGGTCGTCGGGCAATACGTCCGCGCCGATGAGCTTGACGATCTCCATCAAGGAGCTTTCCTCCCGCAGAATGGCCATAAACCGGGAACGGTATTTCATGAAATCGGGGCTGACCTCGTCCTCCAGATATCGGGCCAGATCCACGTCATACTCGCTGTAGCTGGTGGTCCAGTTGATGGCCGGATAATGGCGGGCATAAGCCAGGGCCTTGTCCAGCGCCCAGAATACCCGGGTAAACCGCTTGGTGTTCTGGGTGACCGGCTCGGAAAAGTCTGCGCCCTGGGGAGAGACCGCCCCGATGACCGTCACCGACCCCTCCTTGCCGTTCAGGGTTTTCACCCGCCCGGCCCGCTCGTAGAATTCCGACAGACGGGAGGGAAGATAGGCGGGGAAGCCCTCCTCGGCGGGCATCTCCTCCAGACGACCGGAGATCTCCCGGAGCGCCTCGGCCCAGCGGGAGGTGGAGTCGGCCATCATGGCCACGTCGTAGCCCATATCCCTATAGTACTCGGCCAGGGTGATGCCGGTGTAGATGGAGGCCTCCCGGGCGGCCACAGGCATATTGGAGGTATTGGCGATGAGCACGGTGCGGTCGGTGAGCTTGCGGCCCGAACGGGGATCGATCAGCTCGCCGAACTCGTCCAGCACCTGGGTCATCTCGTTGCCCCGTTCCCCGCAGCCCACATAGATGATGATATCGGCGTCGCACCATTTGGCCAGCTGGTGCTGGGTCATGGTCTTGCCGGTGCCGAAGCCGCCGGGAATGGCGGCCGTGCCGCCCTTGGCGATGGGCAGCATGGTGTCAATGACCCGCTGGCCGGTGATCAGGGGGATGGTGCAGGCCAGGCGCTGCGAAAAGGGGCGGGGATTCCGGATGGGCCATTTCTGGCAGAGGGTGAGGGGGATTTTGTTGCCCTTTTGGTCCTCAATTTCGGCCACCCGGTCGTGGATGCGGTATTGTCCATTCTTGACCGTGAAGGTGACCTTGCCGGAAACGCCGGGGGGGACCATCATCTTGTGCACGATGCTTGCGGTTTCGGGACACTCGGCGTAAATATCCCCCGGCTGTAATTGATCCCCGACTTTGACCGTCAGGGTCACGTCCCAGAGCTTATCCTTGTCCAGGGCTTCCACGTCGCTGCCCCGGCCGATGAAAGCGCCGTCCCTTCCGGCTATATCCCGCAGGGGGCGCTCGATACCGTCAAAGATATTGGAGAGGATGCCGGGACCCAGGGTGACCGACATAGGTGAGCCGGTGGGTTCCACCGGCTCGCCGGGGGTAAGACCGGTGGTTACCTCATAGACCTGAATGGTGGTGCGCTTTTCATTGATACCGATAACCTCGCCCACCAATTTTTCCTTTCCCACAAAGACCATTTCCTGCATGGAAAAATCCTTGGTGTCGGCCACGGTGACCACCGGGCCGTTGATGCCGTAGATAACGTTTTTGGACATGGCGAATACCTCCCATGATAGG
>DXVY01000159.1:0-3327 GCA_019417145.1 Clostridiales bacterium | reverse complement strand
TGATAGGAATACGCGGCCTTGTATACAGCTGGCTGCTGCGGATTCCCGAAGGCGGCTTCCATCCCGCCCTCGGGAATCCGCGGCAAAGGACCTGCGGTCCTGCCGCGGAGCTGTCTGCCAATCCCTTATGACAGCACCAGACCTGCATGCTGCTGGAACCACTCCCGCTGGGCCTGCAACCTGGTGTCCAGGGTGTCGTCGGCCGAGAGACGGCCGTCCTCGCTGGTCATGCGCAGGCCGCCCAGGACAATGGTCGGGTCCTCCACAAAACCGCAGGGACCCACGGCGGCTTCCACATCGGCCTTATAGACCATATCGGCCGGCCGCAGGCAGACGGTGGGCCGCCCCTTTCCAAGGGCCGCCGCCGCCTTTTTGGCGGAGGTCGTCAGAAACTCCCTGTAAGCCGGGGTGGCGGTAAAGGCGGCAATCTTCTCCGCCGCCTTTTCCAGCACCGCCTCCACGATTTCCTCCCGCCGGGCCAGCAGGGCGCGGCGGTTTTCCATCATGCGGGCGGACAGCTCGCTGCCCACATCGGAGCGAATATTACCCACGGCCCGCTGGATCATTTTATAGCTGTCGTTTAAGGCCTCCATCTCGGCCTTTTCCATTTCGCTGGCGATAAATTCCTTGGTTTCCTCTTCGATCCGCTGCCGCTGTTCTTCGGCTTCCTTTGTTATAGCGGCGACAAATTTGCTGACGCGGTCGTCCTGTGCCAAGGCGATCACCTCTTTTGCTGTAGATTTTTCCAAAAGCCCATGCCGCTGCTTTGGTTGTAGAGGGCAGATGGATGGGCGCCGTGGCGCCGATAGGAAGCGGGTTCCCAAGGCGCAGCGGGGGCAACGCGATACTTACGGCAGGATCCGGATGATGGGCAGGGCGATCCTACAGGGAGACCCCGATGGCCTCCCGGACATACCGGGTGATGGAATCCTCGCTCCGGCCGTTGCCGTGCCGGTCGGGGATCTCCACGATCAGGGGCCGCCGGCGGTTCATCTTGATGTCGTACACCAGATCAGGACAGAGGGCCACCAGCCGTTCGGTGACCAGGACGATGCCCACGTCCTCCTGGTCCACGGCCTCCTTCAAGGCCCTCTCCACCTCCTGGGGCTGATGCACAATCACGCCGTCGATACCGGCCAGGCGCATACCCATGGCCGTGTCGTGGTTATCGCTGATGAGCATAAAGCGCATGGCCGCGCCCTCCTTTTTGGCGCCGCCCTATTGAAGGCGGCTTTTTTGGAGTAATAGGATCCTGGAGTCAAAGGTCAGACCAGGGTCGGCAGATTGGGAATCTTCAGGATGATCAGGATGGCGATGATCAGGCCGTAGATAGCCACAGCCTCGCCCAGCACCACAAAGATCATGGACTTACCGAAGCTCTTGGGATCCTCCGACACCGCGCCGATAGCGGCGGGCGCGCCCGCGCTTAATGCGATGCCGGCGCCGATGGCCGCAAGGCCGATGGAGAGGGCGGCGGCCAGGAAGCCCATACCGGTGGCAGTGCCTGCGCCGCTGTCCGCCACGGCGGTTACCGCCGCGTCAGCCGCCGATGCCGCGTCGGCTTCCGAAGTGGTGGGCGCCGCGGCGGCCACGAAGGTGAAGGCCAGGCAGAGCACAATGGCCATGACCAGGGTGATAAAATGGCGGGAGAAGGCCCGGCGGGCGTTGCCGGTCTTCTTCATGGAGCGGGCGGCCACATAGACGGCCGCGGCCAGGCCCAGCACGGGCAGGGCAAATACCAGGACGGTTAAAAAGGTTGACATGGGAATCCTTCCTTTCGGCGCCTGTGCGGCGCGCTTCTTTTTTCCATATAAAAGGCGGTTTGCCTTAAGAGAGGTTGGGGCGCCTGCCTTGGCCCCAAGAGGCGAAAGCCGGCGCAAAAACGACTGAGAAGCGGGAAACAGGGGATGGGTGCGTTTTAGACCCGCACCCGCTTATTCCGCCTTGACCGCCGCGGGCTCGAAGGGGTGACCCTCGCCGATATAGAAGCGACTGAACATTTCGTAGAATTCCAGACGGAGCACCTGGATGCTGACCAGCAGCCCTTCCAGAACCGTAACGAAAGCGTTGCCGAAGATGATCATGATCACGCTCACCGGACCGGGCAGGATCTCTGCAAGAGAGAAGAATACCATCATCATACCCGCATGGACCAGCACAAAGGCCCCTACCCGCAGGAAGCTTACCGTATTGGTCAGGTAGCTTAAAACGACCTCAAAAAGTTCAAAGACGTTTTCCAGCACATAGTCGCCCCATTTTTCCGGTTTCCAATCCTTCTTTCCGGCGACCAGCCGGCCCAGCGGACCCTTGAAAAAGATCAGAACGATGGGCAGCAGCATGCCGAAAACCACGATGGGCCAGGTGGGAATGGACGCACCCAGCAGCATGACGCCCACAAGACCCAATATGCTGCCGTAAAAGAGGATACCGGCCAGGCCGTTGTGGCCGAAAAAGGCGCTGCCGTAGTCCTTTCGTTTTAAGGAGGAATAGACGTTGGCCATCATGGCCACAAGAATGAGCACCACGCCGATGCCGATGGAGAAGGCCAGCAGGGCCGTGGCCGATTCCATCACGTCGATGGGCTTTTCCGCAAATCCCATCATGTGGTACACGGGGTCAAGCACATGCTCGTAGCCAAAGACGCTGCCAAAAACGCAGCCGAACAGGGCGCCGCATATGCCGCAGGGAACCAGAATCTTACCCACGTCCATTTTCTTGAACTTCCACATGAGCCAGCCGGCCACGGCCAGCAGGAGCCCCTGTCCCACGTCGGCGAACATGATGCCGAAGAGAAGGGTGTAGGTGATCGCCACAAGGACGGTGGGGTCGGCCTCCCTGTAATTGGGAACGCCGTAGAGCTTTACATAATATTCAAAGGGACGGAAGGGCTTATGGTTGCGCAGCTTGGTGGGCGGCTCCAGCCGTTTGGACTGGCCCGGGTCGCTGTATTCCACCTCTACGCTTTCCACCCTGTCCATATATTTATGGAAGGTTGGCAGACTCTTTTCCGGCACCCAGCCCAGCAGCATGAAGGAATTGGAGAAACGGGAGGCGTACCGTCGGATCTCAAAGGCGTCGTAATTGCGCTTGACCTGGGAATAGAGCTGCATGCACTCGGTGCGGTGATTCAAAAAGTATTCATCGATGCGCGCTTCCTGTTCATCCAGCTGCTGCTTTTGCTCCTCCAGCTTTTTTTGCAGGAAGGTCAGGGCCTCCTGAGGCGTGCCGGTGGTATCGGGAATATGCAGCCGCTCAAAAAAGAGAGAGGCGAATACGCGGTCGATTTCTTCCACACTGTCCAGCGGGGCCAGATACATGCCCCAGTAA
>DXVY01000158.1 GCA_019417145.1 Clostridiales bacterium | reverse complement strand
GCTGCCGGCTCATCTGCCGGGCGGCATTCGCCGCCTCGGAGAGGATAGCGGTCTTGGAAACCCCGAATTTATCGGCCAGCCGGCCGGCGTACAGGTCTCTGGCAATGGTGTCGTCCAACCCGGCCAGCACCCCCGCCGCCTTTTTCAGGTAGGTCAGCCGCCCCTCGCCGGTGTTTACATCCAGTCCGTCCGCGGCCATAAACAGCTTATAATCGATATCGCCCACCGCGCCGTCCAACAGGGCGGCAAACCGGGAGGGGCCGTTCTTCTTAATGAATTCATCCGGGTCCTTGCCGTCGGGAATCCGCAGCACCCGCACCTTTACCCCTGCGCCGGACAATATGCCCATGGCCCGATCGGTGGCCTTTTGGCCGGCGGCGTCTGCGTCCAGGGTCACCACTACCTCTTTGGTGTACCGGGAGAGCAGGCGGGCCTGCTCAGAGGTAAATGCGGTGCCTAGGGCGGCCACGGCGTTTTGGAATCCCGCCTGGTGCAGCGCAATGACATCCATATATCCCTCGGCCAGTATCATCCGCTCCCCGCCGGCGTTTTTGGCAAAATTCAGCGCGAACATGTTCCGGCTCTTTTTAAAGACCGGGGTGTCGGAGGAGTTCATGTACTTGGCCCCCTCCTCACCCGGCAGAATCCTACCGCCAAAGGCGATGACCCCGCCGCGCAGATCGATGATGGGAAACATGACCCGCTTTCGAAAGCGGTCGTAATATCCACCCCGCTTGCTCCGGCCGATCAAATCGGCCACCAGCATATCCTGCTCCTTATATCCCTTTTCCTTTAAATACGTCAGCAGGCCGTCCCAACCCTCCGGCGCGTAGCCCAGGCCGAAATGGCGAATGGTGGCCATGGAAAGCTGCCGATCCAGCAGATAATCCAGCCCCGCCTTCCCCGCCGGCGACAGCAGGCAGGCATGAAAGTAACGAGCGGCCGCTCGGTTGATTTCCAACACGGTGGATTTCATCCGCTGCATGGAGGCGTCGTATCCATCCTCCGGCATCTGCAGGCCGGCCCGGTCGGCCAGATACCGCACGGCCTCGATATAATCCAGGTTCTCCGCCTGGCGGATAAAGGTGATCACGTCTCCCCCCGCACCGCAGCCAAAGCAATAATAGGAGCCGTTTTCCGGATAGACGGTAAAGGACGGGGTCTTCTCATTGTGGAAGGGGCACAGCCCCACCAGGTTGCTGCCCCGCCGCTTCAGATTCACATAGCCCCCCACAACCGATTCGATATCGTTGCGGTATTTCAGTTCCAACAGGAATTCCTGGTCAACAGCCAAGCCCCAGCCCCCTTTCTATGTACCAAGCCGCAAGGCCGCAGCGGCCGGTCTTAGATTTCCCACCGCTTGGGAATGAAAATATCCGTATAGGTCTGCACCGCATACGGGTCGGTCATGCCGGCGATATAGTCCAGCGCCGCCCGCTCGGGTCCCTCAGCCTCGCAGATATAGGCGTATTCGTCGGGCATCCGTCCGGGATGCGCGGTAAAATAACCGTACAGCCCCTGGATCAGGCCGCCCACCTTGCTCTCCTCCCCCTTGGCCTTGGGATTCAGATAGACGGCGTCGTACAAAAAGGCGTGCAGCGCGTCGAAGGCCGGCTGGATATCCGCCCCCATCCGCACGTCCGCCCCGCTGCTTTCAATGACCGAACGCACCATAGCGTCGATGCGCTGGCTCTTTGTATTCCCCAGAATATGACGCAGCTCAAAGGGAATATCGTTTTCGCCCAGCACCCCAGCCCGCACCGCGTCGTCGATATCGTGGTTGATATAGGCGATCCGGTCGGACAGACGAACCACCCGGCCCTCCAGGGTGTCGGCCTGGGGACCGTTTGTATGCCGCTGGATGCCGTTCAAGACCTCATAGGTCAGATTCAGCCCCCTGCCCGCCTTCTCCAGTCGCTGGCAGACCCGCACGCTCTGCTCATAATGCTGGAAGCCCAACGGCGAACATTCCCGCAAGGCTCTTTCCCCCGCGTGACCAAAGGGGGTGTGTCCCAAATCATGCCCCAGGGCGATGGCCTCGGTCAAATCCTCGTTGAGCCGAAGCGCCCGGGCGATGGTCCGGGCAATTTGGGAAACCTCCAGCGTATGGGTCAGCCGGGTACGGTAATGATCCCCTTCCGGAGATAAAAAGACCTGGGTTTTGTGCTTTAGCCGACGAAAGGCCTTGCAATGCACAATACGGTCCCGATCCCGCTGGAAGTCGGTGCGAATGGCGCAGGGCGCCTCCGGCCGGGACCGGCCCTTGCTCTCGGCGCTGCGTGCGGCATAGGCAGACAGAATCTGCGCCTCCAGCTCCTCGGTCCTCCTGCGGATGGAAGCATCCGGACCTCCTCGGTCTCCGGCGGGCTCTTCCACGCCCTTATAGGCAAAATCTTCCATGGAAACACCCTCTTTCCGGCCGGTTTTCCGCGCGCCGCCGGGGGTTCCCCTCCCGGCCGCAGCGGGGCTTGTCCCCCCCACAACGCGCATTTTGTCTTTTATTTATAGTATTAGGCAAAAGCAGACAGATTCCTGCCGGAAAAAGAATTTTTCCCGATTTGCACAAAATAGAAAGGGATTCTTCCGCTATTCTTCCTCTTCTGCTAAGCAGGCGGCGTACCGCTCCCCTGTCTGCTCCACTTCCAGGGTCCCGCAAAAGGCGTCGGTCAGGGCGGCCTGCAACGCCTGCAGCCGGCTTTTTGGCAGATAAAAGCGGAGGGCGACGTCGGCGGCAAATTCCGTGTCCTCAATTACGCCGCCGTACCGTCCCAGCAACAGCTCGGCCTGCTTATACTGCGCGTAGGAACAGGCTAGGCGGCAGACGGCGCACAGGCGCATGATCGCGATGCCCGCCGCGTCCAGCGCGATCTTGGCCCCGTGCGAGTAGGCGCGCACAAGTCCGCCGGCTCCCAGCAGCACCCCGCCAAAGTAGCGGGTGACCACCACCACGCAATCGGTTACCTGCTCCTTGAGCAACACCTCCAGCACCGGGACCCCGGCCGTGCCCTTGGGCTCATGGTCGTCGGAATAGCGCCGGACCTGTCCCTGGCGCAGGACATAGGCGTAGACATTATGGGTGGCGTCCCAAAACTCGGTACGTCTGGCCGCGATGAAGGCCACGGCCTCCTCCTCGGTGGACACCGGCTGGATGCTCCCGATAAAGCGGGACCTTTTCTCCACAAATTCCGCCCGCGCCGGTCCGGCCAGCGTACGGTATTCCTCCATGTCGCCCCTCCTTCCCCTTCCGGCCCGACTACAGCGGCCGCCGCGGTCAGCCGGCAATGTTTTCCAGAATATGTCCATAGACAGCAAAACCGCAACCGTCGGATCGGCGGTTGCGGGCGTGTTCCACTTCTGTTTGCTTATTTCTCAGCCAGGTTGAAGCGCTTCTTAAAGCGATCTACGCGGCCGCCGGTATCAACCAGCTTCTGCTTGCCGGTGAAGAAAGGATGACATTTGGAACAGATATCCAAACGAATGTCCTTTTTGGTGGAACGGGTCTCAAATTCATTTCCGCAAGCACACTTGACGGTGGTCGTTTCGTACTTGGGATGAATACCTTCTTTCATACTGTCACCTCATTTCCTCATTCCATCGCAATAACAAAATGATATTACCATATATCCCGACAAATTGCAAGGGATAATTTCTACTTTTCCCAAAAAGACGCCGAGGAAAGCAAAATCCACAGCAAGGGCTTATATTCTGACGCCCCATCCCAAGCCTCGAACTAGCATTTGCCCCAGGCGATGACTGGTGGACGGCGCCTTTTTGCCCGGCGGAGCCGGTCTACCGCGACTGGAACCAGTCCCGGATGCTTTCATAGATTTCCACGGCCTTGAAGCGGAATGTAAACTGATTGGGATGCTCCACGATTTGCAGCGTCTCGTCCTCCAGCACCTCCGACAGGTCCCCCTGCTCCTCGGCGGCGGGCAGACATACGGCCGGGAACATCACGCACCACCAATTCTGCCCCTGGGCCTGGCCGATGAGCACCCGCACCGCCTCGTACTCGCCGGCGGGCAGGGTGAAATCGTCGTAGACCCTGGTATCGAACCGGGATTTCCCCACCTCCACCCGCACAGGGTACGCATAGCCGCTTCGGGTAATCTCCTCCTGGGCCGCCGCCTGCAACAGGCCGATATTCTCCCTGGCCGCTTCCAGCGCCTCCTGCTCGGTGGACGCGCCGGCGAATATATCCTCCCCGGCCTGAAGCACCGCGTCCCTTACCCGAAGCTTCAGGGCCTGATCCTCCTCGGAATCCGAATTGGCCAGCACATGCAGACGCAGCACATTTTCCCGTATTTCGCCGCAGCGGGCGTCAAACCCCACCATGGACAGCAGGATGGATAACACAAGGCCGATGCCAAAGGCGGCCTCCACGGCTCTTCTTTTACTAAATCCCATGATGATCTTCTCCCGTTCCTAAAAAATGTGGCCGCGCCAATGCGGAAAGGCCGGCAAGGAAAGGATGGAACGGGAAAACCCAAATTATACATGGAAATTAAAATTTTTTCAGATCGATGCACAGGACGCACCGGGCGCTCTGCGTGAAAGTCGCGGGCGTAGCGTCTGACAATGTACCGCCGGCCCCTTTTGCATCCCTTTTGAAACCGGCAAGCGCGGCTCTAATCGTCGATCTCGCAGCCCTTGGGAGCCGGTCGGCAGAGCAACACGTCCTCGAAAACCTCCTCCAGCAGGGACTGGGCCCTGGCGGCGGCATCCCGCTCGTCGAACAGGCCGTACAGGGTGGGGCCGCTGCCGCTGAGGGTTGCACCCAAGGCGCCGGCATGCAGCAGCATGCGGCGGGCCTTATCCATTTCCGCCGTTTGCCAGACAGCCTCAAACACATTATACA
>DXVY01000157.1 GCA_019417145.1 Clostridiales bacterium | reverse complement strand
GGGGGAGACCATCGATGAGATCACAGCCTCGGCCGCCGGCATGCGGGAACACTGCATCAAGCTGCTCCACGATATGGACGTTTTGGAGATCGTGGGCACCGGCGGGGATGGGGCCAATACCTTTAATATCTCCACCACCTCCTCCCTGGTAATCGCCGCCGGCGGGGTGCCGGTGGCCAAGCACGGCAACCGGGCGGCCTCTTCCAAATGCGGGGCGGCCGACGTGCTGGAAGCGCTGGGAGTGCAAATCACCCTGCCGCCTGAAAAGAGCACCGAGCTGCTGGAAAAGATCGGCATCTGTTTTCTCTTCGCCCAGAACTACCACATTTCCATGAAGTATGTGGCCCCCATCCGGCGGGAGCTGGGCATCCGGACGGTCTTTAATATTTTGGGTCCCCTGTCCAACCCGGCCGGCGCCAATATGGAGCTGATGGGGGTATACGACCGGCAGCTGGTGGAGCCCCTGGCCCGGGTCATGGCCAATCTGGGGGTGGAGCGGGGCATGGTGGTCTACGGAGAGGACCATCTGGACGAAATTTCCATGTCCGCCCCCACCGCCGTCTGCGAGGTTAGGGACGGCGGCTTTCACACCTATACAATCACCCCGGAACGGTTCGGCTTTACCACCTGTCAAAAGAAGGAACTGGAGGGGGGCAGCCCCCAGGAAAACGCCGCCATCACCCGATCTATTCTGGACGGCCGGGAGCGGGGCGCCAAGCGGGGAGCGGTCTGCATGAACGCCGGCGCGGCCCTTTATATCGCCGGCCGAGCCGACACGCTGGAGCAGGGCGTCCGCCTGGCCGGGGAAATTCTGGATAGCGGCGCGGCCCTCGGGAAATTGGAGGATTTTATCCGGGAGAGCAATGCATGAATATATTGGAAGAAATCGCCGCCAGAACCCGGCGACGGATGGAGGAACAAAAGGCGCGGGTGCCCCTTTCGGAGATGGAGCGGGCGGCCCGGCGGATAGCCCAGGCGGAGGGAAACTTTGCTTTTCCCTTCCGCAAGGCCCTGGAAGGGGAGGACGTGGCCTTTATCTGCGAGGTCAAAAAGGCTTCCCCGTCCAAGGGAATCATCGCCGAGGATTTCCCTTACCTGCAAATCGCCAGGGAATATGAGGCGGCGGGGGCGGCGGCCATCTCCTGTCTGACCGAGCCCTACTGGTTCTTGGGCAGCGACCGGTATTTACAGGAGATAACCGGGGCCGTATCTATCCCGGTGCTGCGCAAGGATTTCACGGTGGACCCTTACATGATCTACGAGGCCAAGGTCCTGGGCGCGTCCGCCGTTTTGCTCATCTGCTCCCTGTTGCGCGATCAGGAGTTGCGGGACTATTTGCAGCTGGCCCGGTCCTTGGGGCTTTCCTGTCTGACCGAGGCCCACACGGCCCGAGAGGTGGAGCGGGCCGCCGCTGCCGGGGCGGACATCATCGGGGTAAACAACCGGAACCTGGCCGATTTTAAAGTGGATGTGGACAATAGTCTGCATCTGCGGCGGCTGGCGCCCCCGTCGGCCCTCTTTGTCTCCGAAAGCGGCATACGCACGGCGGCGGATATCCAGCGGCTGCGGGAGAATGGGGTGGACGCCGTGCTCATCGGGGAAACCCTTATGCGGGCGGCGGACAAGCGGAAAATGCTGGCCGCGCTGCAGGGCCGGCCGTCGGCATGAGAAGATATGCATCCGGCCGTTTGCGGACCGTAGGCATGACCGGGGGAACCCGCCCGGCCGAACGCAGCCCGTAGGACGGGGAAAATCAGTCGGCCGGCCGTTATGGGCGGCATGAGAACAACAGCAAAAGGAGGTGGGCGTCCTGGCCAGTAAAATAAAGATTTGCGGTTTGTCCCGTTTAGATGATATAATAGCCGTAAACGAGGCCCGTCCCGACTATATGGGCTTTGTGTTCGCCAAAAGCCGCCGGCAGGTGTCCCCAGCCGCCGCCCGACGGCTGCGGGCGGCCCTGGATCCCGGTATTCTGGCCGTGGGGGTCTTTGTGGACCCCGACCCGGCGCAGGTGCTAGCCCTGACCGAGGACGGCACCATCGACCTTGTCCAGCTCCACGGGGCGGAGGACGAGGGCTTTATACGGCTGATCAAAGAGACCACCGGCCGGCCGGTGATCAAGGCGGTCAGCGTAGCGCGGGCGGGAGACGCGGCGCGCTGGCGGACTTCGGCCGCTGATTATCTGCTGCTGGACAACGGTCCCGGCGGCACGGGACGGACCTTTGACTGGTCTGTGCTGGAGGAATTGGACCGGCCCTTCTTTTTAGCCGGGGGGCTTTGTGAAGAGAATATCCCCGCCGCCCTGCGGCTTTCGCCCTACTGTCTGGATGTTTCCAGCGGGGCGGAAACCGGGGGCCAAAAGGATAGGGATAAAATAAAACGCATCGTGGAGATGGTACGAAAGGGGTAATCTTATGTCCAAAGGACGTTTTGGCATCCATGGCGGGCAGTATATACCCGAGACCCTGATGAATGCCGTGACCGACCTGGAAAACGCGTATAACCACTATAAAAACGACCCGGATTTCAACCGGGAGCTGTCCGACCTTTTCCGTAACTACGCCGGTCGTCCCTCCCTGCTTTACTACGCCGACCGGATGACCAAGGATCTGGGCGGCGCCAAGATCTATTTGAAGCGGGAGGATCTGAACCATACCGGATCCCATAAGATCAACAATGTGCTAGGGCAGGTGCTGCTGGCCAAGAAGATGGGCAAGACGCGGGTGATCGCCGAAACCGGCGCAGGCCAGCACGGCGTGGCCACCGCCACCGCGGCCGCCCTCATGGACATGGAGTGCGAGGTCTTTATGGGCAAGGAGGACACCGAACGGCAGGCCCTAAACGTCTACCGTATGCGGCTGCTGGGGGCCAAGGTCCACGCGGTCACCGGCGGCACGGCCACCCTGAAGGACGCGGTCAGCGAGACCATGCGGGAATGGACCCGCCGCATCGACGACACCCATTATGTGCTGGGATCGGTTATGGGACCCCATCCTTTCCCCACCATTGTAAGGGATTTCCAGGCGGTCATCTCCAGAGAGATTAAGGAGCAGATTCTGGCCGCTGAGGGCCGTCTGCCCGACGCGGTGCTGGCCTGTGTGGGCGGCGGCTCCAACGCCATCGGCGCCTTTTATCACTTTATCGACGACCCACAGGTGCGGCTGATCGGCTGCGAGGCGGCCGGCCGGGGCATCGATACCTTCGAGACGGCGGCCACCATTTCCACCGGCTCCTTAGGCATCTTCCACGGCATGAAGTCCTACTTCTGCCAGAACGAGTACGGCCAGATCGCCCCGGTCTACTCCATATCGGCCGGACTGGACTATCCCGGCGTGGGTCCGGAGCACGCGGCGCTCCACGACAGCGGCCGGGCGGAATATGTGGCCGTCACCGACGACGAGGCGGTGGACGCTTTTGAGTACCTGTCCCGCATCGAGGGCATCATCCCAGCTATCGAGAGCGCCCACGCCGTGGCCCATGCTATGAAGCTGGCCCCGACTATGGATAAGGACAAAATCATGGTCATCAACATATCGGGCCGGGGCGACAAGGACTGCGCCGCCATCGCCCGCTACAGAGGGGAGGATATTCATGATTAAGATAAGCGACGCCTTTGAGCAGGGAAAGGCCTTTATACCCTTTATCACCTGCGGCGACCCCAGCCTGGAGGTCAGCGAGGCGCTTGTCTGCGCCATGGCCGAGGCGGGGGCCGACCTGATCGAGCTGGGCATCCCCTTTTCCGACCCCACAGCCGAGGGCCCGGTGATCCAGGATTCCACCTTCCGCACCCTGGCCAAGGGGGTCACCACCGACAAGGTGTTGGAGACCGTCCGGAGGATCCGGCGGCGTACCGACGTGCCCATCGTATTCATGACCTACGCCAACGTGGTGTTCTCCTACGGGGTGGAGCGGTTTGCGTCCGCCGCCGCCGAGGCGGGCGTTCAGGGGCTGATCCTGCCCGACGTGCCCTTTGAGGAAAAGGAGGAGTTTGAACCGGCCTGCGACAAATACGGGCTGGACTTTATCTCCTTTATCGCCCCCACCTCCAGGGACCGTACGGAAATGGTGGCGGCAGAGGCCAAGGGCTTTTTGTATTGTATTTCCTCCCTTGGCGTCACCGGCGTGCGCCCCGAAATTCACACCGACGTGGCCGCTATGGTCGACCGCTGCAAGCGGGTCAATCCGCAGATTCCCTGCGCCGTGGGCTTCGGCATCTCCCGGCCGGACCAGGCCGCCGCCATGGCGGCTGTGTCCGACGGCGTCATTGTGGGCTCGGCCATTGTGAGCCTGTGCGAAAAGTACGGGGAGGACTGTGTGCCCCATGTGGCGGCCTACGTAAAAGAGATGAAGGACGCCATACGGAATATCAAATGACAGGCAGCAGCGGATAGGGGGACTATGGGTAGGCTTTCGGTATCATCCGTGTCCCGAGGCCGGCATGTCCTTCTGCGGCCGGAAAATAGGCGGTGGACGACCTGCGGCCCGCTTTTTCTAGGCTGCGGGTCGCCCGCTAATCGCGCCATAGGGAAAGGCCCCGGATATCCTAGGATATCCGGGGCCTTTGGGCAGTTTAGCGTTTTACGCCTCTTTACGGATGTGCGCCGACCGTCCGGCGAGGTTAGGCCACAGAGAAGGACACGTCGTCCAGATCCAGGCTTTGCCCTCCGTTTGCAGATACGGTAAACTCGATGCGCGCTTTTACCGTTCCTGCGGGCGCGGCGGTGGTAATGCCCTGATAGAAGGCAAACGACCGGTTGGAGTCCACAATATCCTGCTGCCGTACCTGAATGAGCAGGGCCTGTGTCGCCTGATTCTGCGCATTGAGATAGATCACCTTGGCCGTGAAGCCCACCTGGCTTCCTTCCCCTCTTGCGAAGAAG
>DXVY01000156.1 GCA_019417145.1 Clostridiales bacterium | reverse complement strand
CCCTTATATTACAATAAGGGGGTTCCCTCGGACGCTTGTGTCCTTATTGGCATCCCCCATCCGAAACGAAAAACAGAAAGGCGCGTGACCCTATGGAGCTTTGTCTCGAAACGGTTACCAAATCCTTTGGCGAAAAAAAGGTGCTGGATGGCATTTCCTTTACCGCCTCCGGCGGCGCGGCCCTTGGCCTGCTCGGCCGCAACGGCGCTGGCAAAACCACAACCATCCGCATTATCATGGGGGTATTTCCTCCGGACGGCGGTATCGTACGCGTAGAGGGCCAGCCCATCGATAAGGCCGACGTAAGCTTCGGCTATCTTCCCGAAGAGCGGGGCCTCTATCCCAAGCAGAAAATAATCGAGCAGATGATCTACATTGGACGGCTGCGGGGACTTTCCCGGCATGCGGCCAAAAAAAGCGCTGAATACTGGCTGGACAGACTGGATATGGCGGATCATCGCAACGATCTGCTCCGCACCCTGTCCAAGGGCAATCAGCAAAAAATCCAATTGGGAGTCTGCTTGATCCACAACCCCGATATCGTGATCCTGGACGAACCCTTTTCCGGCCTGGATCCGGTCAATGCCCAGCTGCTCAAGGATATCGTCTCCGAGCTGGCGGCAGCGGGTAAAACCGTGATTTTCTCCTCCCACCAGATGAGCTATGTAGAGGAGTTTTGCGATTCCATTGCCATTTTGGACAAGGGCAAAATTGCGTTGGAGGGCAACCTGCGTTCTATCAAACGCAGCTACGACCGCAATAAAATTATGGTCTCCCTGGAGGGCGGCGGCACAGCGGCACGGCTGGAATCCCTGCGGGCCGAAGGACGCCTGGGCGGCTTTGTCACCGATATCCAGGCCGCGGACCGGCCGGCAGAGGCTGACGACCACGCCGTTGTCCATATCGCGGCCCCGGCCGACAAGGACCGACTGCTTCAAGAGATTTTGGCCGCCGGCTGCTCCCTGGAATCCTTTCAGATTATGGAACCCACGCTGGAGCAGATCTTTGTGGAAAGGGTGGGTGAAGCCAAATGAAAAGAACCTACGCCCAGTTTGGAACAGTGATTCAGTATGAATTTACCAACTTTATCAAAAACAAGGTTTTCGCCGGCGTCACCATCGTCATCGCCGTCCTGCTTTTGGCCGGCACCATTCTGCCGCCCCTATTCATAAAGACCGACGACACCGATCAACCCGCTCCCCAGGAACCCGGCGAGGCCAAAATCGTACGGGTCTTTGATCCGGGCAACGTGCTACAGGACCGGCAGGCGCTGGCCGCCATGCTGTCCGGCATAACGCTGGAATTCGCGGACGGGGGCTACGACGACGCCACAGCCGCGGCCATCACGGAGGATGAGCTAGAGGGCGCCATAGTGGTGCAAGACGACCTGCACTATGCGTATTACGGCAAGAATGCCGCTTTGTCCTCGGTTTATCAACAGATCAGTGAGGCCCTGAAGCTTTATCGCCAGCAAAACGTTCTGCGAAACGCGGGGCTGACCGACGCGCAGATTCAGGACGCGGCGGCCCAGCCGGTGGTATCCGCCATGGAAACCACCGGCAAGGATATCTTCAACACCTATGCGCTGACCTATATTCTGATTCTTGTGCTGTATGTAAGCATCATGCTTTACGGACAGATGGTGGCCGTCTCGGTGGCCACCGAAAAGAGCTCCCGCGCCATGGAACTGCTGATCACTTCGGCCAGACCCAACAACCTGATTTTTGGAAAGATCATCGGCGTGGGACTGGCGGGGCTGTGCCAGCTTGTGATCTGGTTGACGGCCGGAGCCGTGGGCATCGGTATAGGCAGGGATTTCTGGCGGAGCGTGCCCTTTATTTCGGGGGTGCTGGATGCGCCGCCCTACTTGCTGTTCCTGATGGTGATTTTCTACCTGCTGGGCTATTTCATGTACGCCGCCATGTTCGGCGCCCTGGGAAGCCTGGTCTCCCGGGTGGAGGATATCAACACTACGGCCACGCCTATTATCCTGCTCTGCGTCGTGGGCTTTATCCTCTCCTTCACCGGTATGGCCAACCCCTTTTCCCTGCTCATCCGCATATGTAGCTATGTGCCCTTCTTCGCACCCATGTGCATGTTTGTGCGGGTTTCCATGAGCGAGGTGCCGGTGTTGGAGATCGTCCTTTCCATCCTGATTACCGGCGCGGCAGCCGCCTTGTTTGCCTGGCTGTCGGCAAGGATCTACCGGGCGGGCACCCTGATGTACGGCAAGGCCCCCTCCCTGAAGCAGCTGGCATTGGTTCTGCGGGGAGACAAGCGGTAAACCTGCCGGGACCCGAATTTTTCCCGTTTCAAGCAGGCCGAAATCGGCTAAAACTATCTAAACGCAACCAAGAAGAGGTGACTGCAAAATGGCCCAGGCCAAAAAAAATCAGGCGCTCCTGCTGTTTGTGCGGCGGCAGGAATATCACCGGCGACTAGAAGACAAGGAAACCTGGGGGCATGTGGGGGGCCGGATCTATTCCACAGCCAAAATATTTTTTACCATCGGATTCTTATATGAGATGGTGGTAAACCTAGCGATTATAATTGCCTTAGGCGCAAAAATCAGTGATGCCATTCAGTTTCCCGATCAGTTCCAACTGGCCACACCGACAGAAATTCGTACGACCCTATACCTAGTAGTGGTATCCACTGCCTTGTTGCTATTTGGTTTTATCCTTATGCTTTGTAAAAAACATTTGCCGGCCCTTCTTTGTATTGTCCTTCCCATTGCCCCACTTCTGATAGATTTATATCGTAACCAAGCTACACAAATTGCCAACAATGGTCCGGCCCGGTATTTTTTCTTAAACGTGCTGCCCCTCTGCCTCATGCTGATCACGGCAATCATTCTTTACGTGATCCATGTGCGGGAAAAGCGGCGGGAAAATGAGGCCTACGACAAGCTGACCGCCGCCATTTACCAAAAGCACGCTAAGGACGATAAGGCCATGACCGAGGAGGAGTGGGAAGCCCTGCTGGAAAAATACGCGGCCTCGGCCGGCAAGGAGGACTGAAATGGACAAGAACGATACAAGTATGAACGCCGAGCGCCCCTCCTCCCGGCTCATTACCCTGTTTCTCGCCATACTGGCGGCCATATCTCTGCTGGCGGCCGGCCTCATCCTCTTTTCCCCCGACGACGTGCCCATGTCCGCGCCCTACAATCGGGGCGGCAACCTGCTAAATGGGGGCAATATCGCTATAGGCGACGGCATTCTTTTTTACTGCCGGCCGGATGACGGCGGAATCTACAGCGCCTTCGGCGATACCGTCACCCGTATCGGCGAAGGCGGCGCCGGCCCTTCCTTTGCCACGGCCGAGGGCTATGTCTACACCGAGGGGCAAAATCTGGTGCAGATCCTTTACAACGGCTCGGCCAAACTGCTGTTGCTGGAAAACGCGCAGGAGCCCCTGATTATCGGCCGCTGGATGTACTATCTGGAGGACGGCCAGCTTACAAAACAGCGGATGGACGACGGAAAGACCTCTCCATTGGGACTGTATCCCGGCGGCAATTACTATATCGCCGCCCGGCGCATTTTCTACATCGGCCAGGACGGCAAGCTTTGGACGGCTCTGACCGACGGCAGTGAAAACCGCCTGTTTGCCGACACCCAGATGACCGACTTTATTATCCAGGGCAGCTATATTTATTACCGGGACGCCCAGGGCATGCTCTGCTGGTTCAATACCGCCAGTCCCGCGACCATTACCCGGCATGAAATGGCCGATAAGTATAACTGTACGTCCACCCATTTGGTATACGAAAGGGAAGGAAAGCTCTACGCCATGGCATTTTCCGACCAAAGGGTCGAACAAATCGGCGAGGGCGTTTTCCAAAATCTTTCCTGCGACAACGATTATATTTACTATTTTGATGAAAACAGCGATTTTGTCCGCATCCGTCCAGACGGATCGGAAAAGCAGGTCTGGGGAAAATAAAACGGTAAGCAAAGGCCGCCGCCCGCTCCTCTGATAGAGGAAGCGGGCGGCGGCTTTTTGCAATGCTTTGGCTTCATAGGCGATATCGTTCGCTCCGGTCACTCCACGGCCTTGATCTTCATGGATATATCGAACGCCTTTACCGAATGGGTCAAAGCGCCGATGGAAATGATATCCACCCCCGTCTCGGCCACCTGTCGTAGGGTGCGGGCAGTGATGCCGCCGGAGGCCTCCAACAACGCCCTGCCGTCCACCAGTTCCACCGCCTTTTTCATGTCCGCGCAGTCCATGTTGTCCAGCATGATGACCTCCACGCCGGCCGCCAGGGCCTGGGCTACCTCGTCCAGATTGCGCGTCTCCACCTCCAGCTTGACCATATGCCCCAACCTGCTCCGCAGCTTTTCAACCGCCGGCAGGATACCGCCGGCGGCGTCAATATGATTATCCTTGAGCATAGCCCCGTCCGACAGGTTGAACCGATGGTTCCTGCCTCCGCCGCAGACCACCGCGTACTTTTGCAGCGGCCGCATGCCGGGCAGGGTTTTCCTCGTATCGGTGATCATGGCCCGGGTTCCCTTTACCATCTCCACCGCCTGGGCGGTGGCCGTGGCAATGCCGGACATATGCTGCAAAAGGTTCAGCGCCGTTCTTTCGCCCTTGAGCAGTACGGCCGTCTTGCCCGTGACCGTAGCGAACACCTCGCCCTTTTGCAGCCGCTCCCCATCCTTTTTATACTTCTCAAACGTCACATCCTGATCCAGCAGCGTAAAGACCCGCTGGGCCACATCCAAACCGCAGAGCACCCCGTCGGCCTTGGCCAAAAACCGGCCGGTGGACCTCTCCTCCTCCAAAAGGTAATCGGCGGTGGTGTCGATATAATTGATATCCTCCAAAAGGGCGGTCTTGATCAAATCATCCACATAAAACTGCATCATCTGTGCACAACCT
>DXVY01000155.1 GCA_019417145.1 Clostridiales bacterium | reverse complement strand
GCGGCGAATGATACGCCCCGGCAGCCGGTTGCAGAGATTCCCATGCAAAGCCCCCGCCCCGCCCATTCTCTGTACGAGCGGATGATGCAGGCAAGAAGCCATCCCGATTCGGTTACGCAGGAGGAGGCCGATCTGGCCCTCAAGGCCTTTGCGGCCGCCCTGCCCACTGAGAAGGACGCCGCGGATCAGCCGGCGCAAAGTCTGCGGGCCAAGACCCGGCAGTTCACCCAGCAGCAGACCCAGTCGCCCGACCGCGCCCCCCACCGCATTTCCTCTCTGGACGTGGGCAATGTGGACGATATCATACGCCGTTTTGAGGAAAAAGCCCATTCCCGGGCGGTGGACCTCTATGGCGAGGCGGCGGAGGAACCTGCCCCGCCGGCGCCAAGCAGCCCGGCCCGGAAGGCCGATCCCGCGCCCGCCCTCTTTGACTGGGAGAAGGACGAAAAGGAGAATAGAAATTTGCCCCGGTACGGTCCCGAGGCCGACGTGCAGCCTTTGCCCACCCGGCGGGACCGCCCCGTTTTCAAGGTTCAGCCCTCGCCACCGGCGGCCGCGCCCGACGCCCAGCCGTCCCAACCGGCCGGCGACGCTCCGTCGCCGGCGGCAGATCGGGATATCGCCCGTCCGGAACCGGAGGCCCCATCCGAAGGCCGACCCAAGGAGCCGGAGAACATCCCCACCGTCCGGGTGGCGGCCGTGCGCAAGGTCCGCCGGTTTTCCACCCCGGCCAAGGGGGAGGAGGCGCCCGCCTCCCGGCAGGACGCCCGGCCTCTTACGGTGGAAATCAGTTCCCTGGACCAGCAGGATGAGCAGCCTATTATGACCACCGACCCCGCCTCCGGCGCGCCCACGCTGACCTTTCCGGAGCCAGCGGCTAAGAAGGACCCGGCCGAATCGGTGCGGGCCGCCGCCACCCAGTTCAGCCTGGCCGACGGCGGGTTGACCGGCGCGGACCAGGTTTATAAGAAGAAGGCCACCGCCCCCGCCTTCCGGGAAATCTCCTCCGAAGAGGAGTTGTCCAGCTTCAGCGACCCTTCCCTTCGGCCACAGGCATCCAAGACTCCCTCCGACGCGGGGGAGAACGTGCAGGACTTTTTGGCTCCTCCCTCTCGAAAGAAAGGGGCGGCAGCTGTTGCAGCCGTCCCGGGCAACGCTCCGGACGACACCGTCCCCTTTACCCCGCCGGCCGCAGCCGCTGGCAAGGAAGAGAAACGGAAAGTAGTGCTCTTTGGCGGCGCGGAGGAGGACAACGCGCCCGAGGAGATGCCGCCTGAAACGGCGTACGAGGAGCCCGAGGAGTTGGAGGACTACGAGACTACGGCCGACGCGGATTCGGTCCGCCTTGATCTGCGCGCCCGCAGCCGACGGCTCAAGGCCCGCTTTATTCCCACCCTGCTGATCACTTTGGCCCTTTTCCTGCTGGCCTCCCCCCTGCTGGACGCCTTTAAGGCGGCCAATCTCACCGTTTACCTCATTGTGCAGATCGTCCTGGTCTGCCTGGCCGGCCTCATCAACCTGAACACCATGAAGGGTCTAGGCAGTCTTTTGCGCTTTAGGCCGGATATGGACACCCCGGCCGCCCTGGCGGTTCTGGGGGTCCTGGCCCACAGCGTGGTTATGCTGGCCACCGGCAACGCGGCCGACGCGCCCCAGCTCGGGGGACTGGCCGCTATGGCCCTGCTGTTCAACGGCATAGGCAAGATGACCCTGCTTACCCGCATCCGCCGCAACTTCCGGCTGGTGGCCGACGATAAGGAAAAGCGGGCCGTCTTCCTGCTGGACGACCCGGCTGTAACCGCTCCGCTGGCCGATGGTTCGGTCATCGGCGAGGCCCTGATCTGCACCAGCCGCAAAACCATTCACCCTCAAAATTTCCTGCGGCATTCCTATTGCGCGGACCCCTATGAAAAGGTAACCTGCAAGCTGGCCCTGGCCGCGCTGATCGCCGCTCTGGCCGGCGGCGTAATAGCCGGGGTGACGGTGGGATTGCCCACGGGCGTGAACCTGTTCGCCGCCCTGCTCTGTCTGGCCAGCCCGCCCGCCTCCCTGCTGCTTAGCAACCTGCCGCTGAAGATGGCCGCCAAGCGGCTGAACGCCGAAGGCGCCATGCTCACCGGCTATCAGGCGGTGGAGGATTTCAGTTACGCCAACGCCATCACCCTGAGCGCGGACGAGCTGTTCCCCGCCGGCACGGTCAAGCTTTTCAACATGCATCTGCTCAGCGCCAATCCGCTGGACGAGGCTATTCTGCAGGCAGCTGCCGTGGCGCGCCAGGCCCACAGCCCCATCTACCATATTTTCCGCCAAATGCTGGACAGCGACAACGGCCTGCCCAAGGTGGACAGCGTAAACTATGAGGAGCGGATGGGCCTCTCGGGCTGGCTTGGCCGGACCCGGGTGCTCATCGGCAACCGGGCGCTTATGGAGGCCCATCACATAAAGGTGCCGCCGGCCGACGTGGATAAGAAGATTCTGCGCGGCGGCGGGTTCCCGGTCTATCTGGCGGTAGACGGTCAGCCCTCCTGCCTTTTCGTGGTGGGATACGAGGCCGACGAGGAAATCGCCTACCAGCTCCAGCGGCTGTCGGCCACCGGCGTAACCCTGCTGATCGATTCGTCTGATCCCAACCTGAGCGCCGGGATGATCTGCGATTATTTTGGCCTGTACGGCGAATCGGTGCAAATGATTGCCGCCGCGGCCTCTCCCCTGTTGGAGCAGGCCACCACGCCTCGGCTCAAGGCCGACGCCCCCGCCCTCTGTCGCGGTTCGGCGGGTGGGTACGCTTCCATTCTCACCGCCGCTATCCGTATCAAAAGCGCTATTTCCGCCTCCACGGCCATTCATATCGCCGGTATCTGCCTGGGCGCGGCCCTGGCTGTCTATTTTTCCTTTGCCGGTCTCGGCAGCCTGCTTTCCGCCCTGCCCCTGGCCGCCTATCAGCTGGTCTGCACCCTTATCACCTGTATCGTACCGCTTATCCACAAGCCCTGACCCGGCGTCAGGGCGCGCCGCAGACAGGATGGAACGGTCCGGACGCTGGGGCCGCTAGAGGGAGCGGCGGACAGAAGACCGCGCGCAGGGCCTGGCGCCTGTTTCTTTTAAGCGAACCTATGTTATAAAGCCGCCCATGAACCGGCGGTCTACACGAATCTGCAAAGGGGCCGCCCGGCATATTCCGCCGGGCGGCCCCTTTTTATGTAACGTGATTAGAAACTCCGGCCGCCGCCGCCATGGGTGCTGCCGCTGCTGGAGGTATGGGTAGAGCTTCCGCCGCCCGACCCGGAAGAATGGGTATCAATATGCCGTGTGCGCATGGTGGTGTTGATGAACCGGTCCTCCTTGCGGATCAGGTGCACCCTGCTCTGCTCCCGGAAGGGATAGGGCTGGGTCTTTCCCTTTCGGCTATACTTCAGACAGACCCCGCCAAAAAAGCCGCCGGCCACCACCAGGGAAACCACCAGAAAAATGGCGACGCGGGATGCCACCGGCCATTCCTCCCACCCCAGGGAATCCTCCGCGTCGGTATCCTGCCGGTAGCTGCCGCTCACCGGTCCCTCCGCGGCAAAATTCCGGGCGGAGGTCAGAAAGGCGGACGCCGCGTCATAGTACGCGCCGTCGGGCAGGTAGAGGAACACATCGTCCAGCATGCGCTCGATGCGCTGATCGGTGTAAAGGTCAATGGCGTCCCCGGTAGTGGAGATATAGGCCTCCCTGTTGTCCATATCGATTAGCAACAGCGCGCCGCTCCTGTCCGCCCCCTGGCCAAAGCCGCCCTCATCGTAAAAGTCGTCGGCATAATCCCTGGCCGACCGCCCTCCTGTATCCTCGGTGGTGACGATTACAAAATCCAGGTTGGTTTCCGCCCGGACCGAGGCGATCTGCTCTTCCAGCGTCTGAACCTCCTGGTCGGCAAACAGAGCCGCGCCGTCAAAAACCCGCTGCATGTCCTGGGCCCCTGCCGTGACGGACGAGAGGCAGAAGAAAAGACAGATAATCAGGCCGGAAACCGCTTTGCTTATCATTCTCACAGCAAGAACCCCCCTATCAGCAGAAGAACAAACAAGACCGCGAAAATGATCCCGGCCACGATGCCCAGCTTTAGGTAGTCCACCGGCAGCTTGCCATACACCGCGCCGGTCTGCCCGTTCATGGCATAAAAATACACTTTTTTATTATGCCCCTGATAGGTAAAGGTCCAGACCGGCAGCAGGGTGTAATCCCAGTTTTCCTTTTGTATCTGCGCTTGCCCGTCCACCGGCACAACGGCCGAGTATCCGGACATGGTGTCCCGCAGCAGGGCGTTGGTATAGTTTTGAATATCCCCCTGGACCTCCATCTCCAGCTCGTCCCGTTCGGTATCCCGCTTTTCCGCCTGAAAACCGGACAAATAGGGCATGGAGAAGGGGATCATATCCTTGGAATCATAAGGGTGCACGCTGTCGATCAGGATGCGGTCGCTTTTTTTCAGCCCGTTTTTGATGATATCCTCCAGATGGATATCCGCCTCCCGGAAGAGCTCGTAATGGCTGGTCTCGATGTATTCGGTGTTGCCCTTCCGCCAGGTGCGCACCCTTTCGGCCCGGGCGGTCATGGTTCCCCGCACGTCGGCGTCCACCAGCCAGTAGGGAAAATAAACGCCGGTGAGCTTTTCGATATTTTTCTTATTAAAAAACCGCTTAGGAATAAACCATTTTTTCTTGCCCCAGGCCAGAAACCGCTCCACGGCCTCCTCCCGGCTGATTTTGAAGGGAACGATCTTTTGAGGAAGAAAGGCCCCGTCCAGCCGGCCGGTGAGGATGACCGGATTGTGACAATAGAAGCACTCGGTGGCCGCCGTGGTGGAGCTGGCCGTGATCTCGGCGCCGCAACTGGGACATGTGAACAGGCAGGCCTGGTCCTCCTCTTCCGCCGATCCGCCC
>DXVY01000154.1 GCA_019417145.1 Clostridiales bacterium | reverse complement strand
GTCCCGCCCCCAACAGGCACTCGCCCAGGCAAAACAGGTCGGCATCGTTGGCAAAGAGCAGGGGGATACCCGCCATATCCGGCAGGGTGGAAAGAAAATTTTGTAAAGACAAACCGTACAGGGCGTCATATTTTCCGATGCCCCGTATACGGCTGATGCCCTGCGGGTAGTCGAAAGGCCCGGGAAAGGCCACCCCCGCCCCGGCCGCCTGTCGGCCCAGCCGCCGGCAATGGGCCAGAACTTCCTCCAGCGCGCCGGACAGGTTGCGAAGAATGACGTCGGCCGTCTCGTCGGCCCGGGACGGCCGACGCCGGATCTCCCCCAGCAGCTCGCCCGCCTCGTCCAGCAGGGCGGATTTGATTTCGGTGCCCCCTACATCCAGCGCAAGATAAGCCCGCATCGTATGTCGCTCCCCCTTGTATGTATAGGCGCCATTACGCCGGAGATCTCCCTTTTCATAACGGAAAAGCCCCCGGCCGTCCTTTATACATCCTCATTATACCAACAAAACCGGCGCAAGAAAAGGTATAATTTAGAATTCGTCATATTTTACGGCAGATGGATTGACATATGTCATGACATGGTGTACAATATACATAAACAAGACAGAATATGTCAGGAGAGTAGACGGTGATGAAATACACAAGTCCCTATGGGAACTATGATAAATATCCGGAGAAGCGGGTGGCCTGTCCGGCCGACGAGGCCTGCCAGGGATATGAGGACATATGCCGCGCCATACGGAGCCGAGTCGCCGGCCGGGAAAAGGTGGTTGTGGCGGTGGACTGCTATCCAGGCGTGGATATGGAGGAGCTGCTGGAGGGACTCCGCGGCCTTCGGGCCGACGCGCTGATCCGCAGCGACGACTGCTTTATTTCTCCCGCCGCTTTTTACGCCCGCATCCGGGATAACCTGACCGACGACCGGGTGTTCGGCCGGATGTCGGCCGCCCGCCTGGAGGACTATCTGGATCCGGCCGCCCTGGCCGCGGCCCGGGAGCGTATCCACCGCGCCACAGGCTGGGTGCTGGTGGTGGGGGTGGGGGCCTCCCTTGTCGCCCGGCCGGACGTACTGGTGTATGCCGACCTGGCCCGCTGGGAGATCCAGACCCGCTATAAGGCCGGCGCGCCCAACTGGCGGTCGGACAACGGGGATGAACCCTTTTTGAGCAAGGTGAAAAGGGGGTATTTCGTCATCTGGCGGCTGGCCGACCGGCATAAGCGGCCGCTGCTGGAAACCATGGATTTCCTGCTGGATACCAATGATAAAAACGCGCCAAAGATGATTACGGGCGACGTTTTCCGCAAGGCCCTGGACACGTTTTCCACCGAGCCCTTCCGGCTGGTTCCTTATTTTGATCCAGGCGTCTGGGGCGGTCAGTGGATGAAGGGCATGCTGGAGCTGCCCGACGGGCCGCCCAATTACGCATGGAGCTTTGACGGCGTGCCGGAGGAGAACAGCCTTTACCTCCGGGCGGGGGATATCCGCATCCAGTTTCCCGCGATGGATCTGGTGCTGGCCCGCCCCAAAAAATTGCTGGGGGAGCAGGTATACGCCCGGTTCGGTCCCGAGTTCCCCATCCGTTTTGACTTCCTGGATACCATGGGGGGCGGCAACCTGTCCCTGCAGGTTCACCCCCTCACCGGCTACATACAAGAGCGGTTCGGCATGCATTATACCCAGGACGAGAGCTATTACATTCTGGCGGCCGAGGAGGACGCCTGCGTATATCTTGGCCTGAAAGAGGGGATCGACCCCGCCGCCATGGCGTCCGATTTGCATAGGGCCCAGGCGGGAGAGATGGAATTCCCGGCCGAAAAGTACATTAACAAATTCCCGGCCAAGGTCCACGACCATTTTTCCATACCGGCCGGCACGGTCCACTGCTCAGGACGCAACGCCATGGTGCTGGAGATCAGCGCCACCCCCTACATCTTCACCTTTAAGCTGTGGGACTGGGGGCGGCTGGGGCTGGACGGACTGCCCCGGCCCATCCATATCGACCACGGTCTGCGCAATATCCAATGGGACCGCACCACCGGCTGGGTGAAGGAGAATTTAGTGAACCGTTTGGAACCGCTGGATGCGCCGGCCGGCGTGACGGCCGAAAGGACCGGCCTGCACCAGCTGGAATTTATCGAGACCATCCGCCATCGCTCCAAGGAAAGGGTGCTGCATTATACCCATGGAAGCGTGAATGTGCTGAACCTGGTGGACGGAGGAGAAGCCGTGATAGAAAGCCCGACCGGCGCCTTTTCGCCCTTTACCGTCCATTATGCCGAGACCTTTATCATCCCGGAGTGGGTGAAGGCATACACCATCCGCCCCAGCGGCCGGTGGGAGGGAAAGGAGGTTGCGACCATCAAGGCCCGGGTGCGGGTATAGCCGGAAGGCGTTGGTTGTTTCCGTTTTTTCCATATACGAGATTCTACAATGTAGAAATAACGAAGCAAAGCGAGGTAAGTGCGCATGTACAAGCAAAAGCTACGGATTTTGAGCCGGATTATGGGGCTGGCCCTGACCGCCTGCCTTGTGGGCGGGCTGCTGGCGCCGGCGGCCTATGCGGCTGAAGGAGGAGAGCAGGTGGAGATCAAAAGCTTGCGGGCCACCTCCATGGTGCGCAAGGACGGCAAACAAGAGGTGGAGGCGACCCTGAACAACGGCGGGGCGGCCTTTGACGCCTATGCCAAGGTGACGGTAGGGGAGGAAAGCCCTTACATGGCCGAGCTGGGAGAGGTCAAGGCCGGACAGCAGACCGTCATTATCCCGGTGACCGACACCCATGACATGCTGGAGCCGGGAGAGACCACCACCCTGACGGTGGAGCTTTATAACAACGGCCGGGGCTCGGGCAGGGCGCTGGGCAGCTATACCGACGACCAGTGGGCCAGAACCCGGCATTGGGAAATCTATCTCTGCCAGGAGATGCACACCGATTTGGGGTATACCCAGTATCAGGAGAACCTGAAGGATACCTTTTCCGGCTATCTGGATACGGTCAAGGAATACATGGAGAATTCGGACAACCGGGAGACCGATCTCCAGAAGTATAAGTACGCCATTGAGTCGGGCTTCATGCTGGGCGAGGGGTATATGACCCGGCGGACGGCCGATGATATGCAGTGGATCATCGACCGAATCAAAGAAGGCCGCATGGAAATCGGCGCGGGCCAGTTCAACTATACCATTGAGAATTTTTCCACCGAGGAGGCGGCCCGGGCCACCTACTATACCAACCGCCACCTGGCGGATATGCTGGGAGTGGAGATCAGCCAGACCCAGCGGATGTTCGACAACCCGGCCTTCAGCAAAGGGTATGTGGATTTTGCTGTCAGCGCCGGCATCAAATACGGGTTCCATTCCATGAACCCCGACCGTTCGCCCTATCATCAGAAGCGGCAGTATGACCTGTTCTACATGCAGGGCTACGATCCCAACAATAAGCTGCTGATCTTCAACGGCAAGGCCTACAGCGAGAACTACGGCTTCGGCGGCAGCCATTTCAGCCCCGAGGGCAGCGTGGACGCGACCAATACCGCTGTGCTGAACCTTTTCAGGGAGCTGGAAGCCCGCACCGGTCGGACGGCCTATCCTTATGATAAATTCCCCATGGCCCTGGTGCCCTACGGCGACAACCAGCGGCCCATGGAGGATCAGATCATTGTGGCCAACGGTCTGAACAAGAAGTGGGACGAGGAAGGCTATGCCTATCCCCGGATCAAGACCGCTTTCCCGGATGAATTCTTCCAGGATGTGGAGGCCGAGTACGGCGATATGATACCGGTGGAAACCGGCACCGAGGAGAACTGGTGGAACGACGGTTGGGGGACCACGGCCTACGAGTCGGGGACCAACAAGCTAGCCGGGGCGTTGATCCCGGTGGCTGAGACGGCCGCCTCTTTCGCCTCCCTGCTGACCGGATCCGCGTATCCTTATAACGACATCTACGACGCGGTGGAGCGCAACCTGACCTACGACGAGCACACCTGGGGCGCCGCCGGCTACGACGATAACAACGCCGACTATCACAACCAGTTCGAGTGGAAGCGGAGCAATGCCTTTGCTGCCAAGAACCTGGCGGAAAAGGTGCTGTCCGGCTCCCTTGATTCCCTGGCGTCCACCGTGCCCACGGCGGGCAAGGCCATCTACGTCTACAATCCCTTAAACTGGGAGCGGGACGACGTGGTGACCGTGACCGACCTGACCGGCTTCCCCGAACACTTTGCCATCAAGGACGGGGATACCTCCATTCCCTATACGGTGGAGGACGGGAAACTTACCTTTGTGGCCCCGGCTATCCCGGCCATGGGCTACAAGACCTTTGCGGTGGAAGAGATAACGGCCGCCCCCAGCTTTGAGAGCAAGGTAACGGCCGGGGAAGACTACATCGAAAACGACTACTACAAGGTGACCTTTGCGGCCGACGGCACGATTTCCAGCATCCTGGATAAGCAGAACGGCAACCGGGAGCTGGTGGACGGCGCGTCGGAGGCTAAATTCAACCAGTATCAGTACTACGACGACCACGGCATCCCCTTTGCCAACCAGGGGGCTGACTTTGGCGAGGATAAGTGGACCCTGTACACCCCCGACGCCGCGGCCGGCAAGCTGGAGCTGACCGAGACGGCGGTGGGCGCCACGGCTACTTTGGATACCTCCACCTTCCGGACCGACGGTATCGTGCAGAAGGTGACGCTGTACAACGACATGCCCCGCATCGACATCGAGAACACGGTGGTGAAAACCTCCCTGCCCAGCGTGCAGGACAAGGAAGAGGCCTTCTATACCTTCCCCTTCAAGGCGGAGGACGGATATGAGATCCGGTATGACCTGCCCGCCGGCAACGTGGCCGAAGGGGAGCAGGTATACGGCACCTCCACCGACTGGTACACCGCCGGCAAGTGGGTGAACGTCCAGGATACCGACGGATACAATATGACCCTGGCCCTGCCCGACACCAGCCTATTGCAGTTTGGCGAGCGGCGGACGGGCAA